>NZ_JAIHAP010000005.1:0-56709 GCF_020054775.1 Thermosipho sp. (in: thermotogales)
AAAATTGGTCCCATTCTGGGGCCACCACCTACTGAAACTGCAGCCATTCCCATTACGTAAAGTCCTGGGAAAACTTCTTTAGTATTTTCAACTACAAATTTTTCTCCTTCTTTTGCATTCATAGGATACTCCCTAATTTTCCCTATAGGAAGGTCGATATCAATTCCTCTATCAACTAACATATTCACAACATTTGCAGGATGTCCCGTACCATCAACTACGAACTTTGCCATAATTGTTATAGGATCAACATGGAGTTTTTGCCTTATAACTGGTGCCCAATTTATTACAATTCCATTCACTTTATTTTCATATAATACAATATCTTCAACTATAACATTATTGAATAAAATTGCACCAGCTTTAGTAGCATTGTATAGCAAAGAAGACGCAAAATGTACAGAATCAACTGAAATAAAATTGTTTTTAATTAAGTAATTCATTCCTAATTCATCTAAAAAAGATTTAATATCGTTTTCAACAACTAGTTCATTAAACATCATTCCTCCACCCCATGTACCACCACCAGGTTCGTTTTTTGCTTCAAATATAGCAACTTTCAATCCTTTTTTTGAAAGATAGTAGGAAGCCGATAAAGCGCTTGGACCACCTCCGACAATGGCTACATCAACGTTCAAATTATCATTCAATTTTTCAAAAAACCTTTCTACAATAATTTTGGAAACTTCATAATCCCACATTCCGTCTACCTCCTTAATAAAAAATTCCCCTCCGCAAAAGCGGAGGGGTTATTATAAACTTATAGACTCTTATCTTTTCCTTCCCAATCCCTCCGCCGGTATTACCCGGTTCAGGTTCTAAGGGTCGAAGGTTTCCACCTTCCTCTCAGCCCCGGATTATGGAGCTCCCCTTGGGATTTTATTCACTTTTCTTACACTAATATAGTACTACTAAATTTTTAAAATGTCAATTTAGTTTTTTAATTTCTTTTATAATGTCATAAAAGAAAAAGTAAGAATATATTCCAAGAGTTAGTATGGAAAATACAATAAACTTAAAAATTGATTTTTTTGACTTTATTATACTCAATATTACCTTAAGATATAACAAAATAAATAGAAAACTCATAAACTGCGCAACAAAATACGTAAAATATGATGAGGTTAAATACAAAGGAAGCAGAGAGAAAAGTGCAAGAAATAACGCTATATAAAAAATCCACATAAAGTTTACATTAAATTTCTTTCCAATTTTTCTACCAAATAAGAATAGTAAAAACATTAAAAATAACGATGAAATAGTCAACAATATTTGCGAAATAGGTTCATTAAAGAAAACAAAAATATTAGCTAAAATTGAAAAAAATGTATAACCCCAAAAAGAAATAATCATTATTAATATACCTCCATTTTTTTGTTTAATACTATTCTAAGTATAAAAAAATAATCGATTAAAGTCAAATATTTTCAACAAATAAAAAACATGGCTTCAAACAAATTGAAGCCATGTTTTCAAGATAAGAAATTTCCAAATATTCAACTTTTATCTTCAAACTCTGGAATCTTCTATTTCTTCTATCTCACTAAAATGAATAATATCTATCTTTTCTCTTTTTAACATATTTGATAAAACATTTTTAGGACCAACTTCAATAAATTCTTCTACTCCAAGTTCTAACATTCTTCTTATCGATTGCAACCAGTAAACTGGTCCTGCTATTTGTTCAAGTAAATAGTATTTTAATTCCTCTGGGTCAGTCGATTCTTTTGCTGTACTATTTAAAACAATCGGAACTTTTGGTTTTTTGAATTTAACATGTTCTATTTCTTTAGAAAGTTTTTCGCGAGCACTTTCTAAAAAGGGAGTATGGAAAGGTCCAGAAACAACCAATTCTGTTGCTCTAATACCTTTATTTTTACAATCTTCTATAAATTTTTGAATAGATGATTTCAAACCACTTATAACTGTTTGTGTTGAAGAATTATAATTTGCAACATAAAGACCTTCATAATTTTTAACAAGCTCTTCTACTTTCTCAGCAGAGATTTTTAGAACCGCAGCCATACTTCCTTTTCCCGGCTCGATTGCTTGAGAAATATATTCTCCCCTTTTTCTTACCAAATATATTCCAAAATCAAAATCGTATACCCCAGCTGCAGCAAAGGCGGTATACTCTCCCAGGCTATGCCCTGCAAATATATCATAGTTTATTCCTAAGCTTTCTAAGTGTTTAAAAGCCACAAAACTAGCTAAAAATATTGCAGGTTGCGCATTTTCGGTTAACTTTAGAGTTTCTTCATCTCCATTCATGATATTTATTAAATCAATATTAAGCACCTCTTCTGCTCTTTTACTTAGATCATTCCAAAATGGATATTTAGAAAAATCCTTTGCCATTCCAGAATATTGTGAACCTTGACCTGGAAATAAAAAAGCTTTCATGCTTCCACCACCTTTAAAACTCTTTTTGAAATTATAACTGCTAAGCACATTTTCAAAAAATCTATTCCAATAAATGGAACAACTCCGATCATAAAAGCTTTTTTAAAATCGTGCAAATGATAATTTAAAACCAAAACCCCTAATGTGTAGATGATTGCAATTCCCAATATCCCATGTAAAAACATAGAAAAATAATCTTTCTTAGATAGAGAAATTATCCAAGCAGCTAAAGGAAAAGCAATTAAATATCCACCAGTTGGACCAATTATACTTGCAAATCCTCCTGAAAAGTTAGCAAAAACAGGAAGGCCAATGATACCTAAAAGAAGATAAATAGATTGTGTTAAAAGGGCAAGTGTGGGTTTTAAAAAATAACCAGTTAAAAATACCATTAAGACCTGTAAAGTTATAGGTACAGTCCCAATTGGAATTGATATTTGTGCTCCGACTATGGTTAAAGTTACAAATAACGCAACTAATGATATATCTTTAGTTTTCATAACCTTACCTCCCCTAATTTTCTCACAGTCTCGTTAAATTCTTCCATTATTTCTTCAATAATTTCGTGTACAGGCTTTATATCTTTAATTAACCCAACACTCTGTCCTGCCATGAAAGAGCCTTGCTCAATATTTCCTTCCTGAACAGCTTTTCTAAGGCTACCAACCAATATATTTTCGGCATCTTGTGGACTTTCAACTTCCAAAGTTTTGACTATTTTTGCAAACTTAGTTTTTATAACTCTTGCTGAATGACCCAAACTTGCTCCAGTAATAATAGTATCTCTTATTCCTGATTTTATAATTAAATTTTTAAAGTTTTCATGAACTTCTGCTTCTTTACTAGCAATAAATCTTGTTCCCATTTGTATTCCCTCAGCCCCTAACGCAAAAGCAGCTGCCATTCCTTTTCCATCTGCAATTCCACCTGCAGCAATTACAGGAATTTTTACACTCTTTGATACAGAGTTAACTAAAACAAAAGTTGTAACTTCGCCTATATGCCCACCAGATTCCATTCCTTCAGCAATAACTGCATCAGCTCCAGTCCTTTCAACAAGTCGAGCAAGATTTTCCGAAGCAACTACTGGAACAACTTTAATCCCTGTACTTTTCAAATCATTTATGTATTTTGTTGGATTTCCCGCTCCAAATGTTACAACTGGAACTTTGTTTTTTAATACAACTTCAACTAGTTCATCTGCAAACGGTGACACTAATATTATATTTACTCCAAATGGTTTATCTGTGTGTTTTCTTACCTCATCAATCGCATTTTGTAAGTCTTCACCTTTCATAGCTCCTGCACCTATTATTCCTAGGCCTCCAGCATTTGATACAGCTGCAGCAAGTCTTGGTGTACCAGCCCAAGACATTCCACCCATCAATATTGGATATTTAATATTAAAGAGTTTGCAAATTCTATTCATAAAATTCACCTCTTTGAACCTAATAATAGAACTGCTTTCGCTACCATTTTACTACTAACATATGCTTTTGCATCTACAAACACTACTCCAGCTTTTATTTCTTTTATCTTAACTTCATATCTTAGTGTACAATCGGGCCTTACTTCTCCTTTAAAACGCGCATTATCAATCCCTAAAAATAATGGTATTTCATCATTTCCTTTTAAAAGCAGTATTCCTGCAGTTTGTGCAAGACCTTCTAAAATATAAACACCTGGATATATATGGTAATTTGGAAAATGACCTTTAAATATAGGATCAGAATCTTTAATTTCTCTTTCAGCAACAATATAATCTTCTCCTTTTTCAACAACTCTGTCAACAAGCAAAATAGGATCTCTATGAGGCAAAATTTTCATTATTTCCTCTTTTTTCATTATTAGTACCTCCCAATAACAACAGAAGCATTATGACCACCAAAACCGAACGAATTTTTAAGAAAATTATTAATCTTTGCTTCTCTAGTTTCTTTAACTAAATTTAATTTCGAAGCAATTTCATCAGGTTTCTCAAGATTTGGCATTCCATGTACAAAACCTTCATTCATTTCTAATATTGCTGCAATTGTTTCTACAACACCTGCTGCTCCTAATAAATGTCCAGTTAAAGCCTTGGTTGAATTTACAAATAAATTATTCCTTTCTCCAAAAACATTCAAAATTGCTTGAGCTTCAAGTTCATCACCAACTGGTGTACTTGTAGCATGACAGCTTACAAGATCAATTTCATCCGGAGAAAGGTTTGCATCTTTTAATGATTGAAGCATTACTGATGTAGAACCTTTTGATTGAGGATCGGGAGCACTAAAATGATAAGCATCATCGTTCATTCCAAAACCCTTAACTTGGGCTAATATATTTGCATTTCTCTTTTTAGCAAATTCTTCGGATTCTAAAATTAGTATTCCGGCTCCTTCTGCCATTACAAAACCATCTCTTTCAACATCAAATGGCCTAGAAGCTTTTTTCGGCTCATCATTCCTTGTAGACAAAGCTTTCATAGCCGCAAAACCTGCAATTGGTAATGGAGCAATAGTAGCTTCTGCACCACCTACAACAGCTACATCCACATAGCCGTGCCTTATTAAAAGTGCTCCCAAAGCAATAGCATGAACTGAACTTGCACAAGCACTAACAACTGAAAAATTAGGTCCTTTTAGCTTATAATTCATTGCAACAACACCACTTGCCATATTTGAAAGTATCATTGGGATCATAAATGGACTAACTCTATTTGCACCACGTTCTTTGAAAACATCATTTTGTTTGTCGAGAGTTATAAATCCTCCCATACCACTTGCTACTATTACCGCAACTCTTTCTTCTATTCCTTCAAAATTGATCTTTGAGTTTTCAATAGCCTCTTTTGCAGCAACAAGTGCAAATTGAGTGTACCTATCAATACGTTTAGATAATTTTTTATCAATGTATTCTTCTGGCACAAAACCTGTTACTTCTCCAGCAATTTTTACAGGTAAATTTTCAGCATTGAAGCTTGAAATTTTATCTATTCCTATATGCATTTTTTTCAGATTTTCAGAAAACTCGGAAATATTTTTTCCAATTGGATTTATGGTCCCCATTCCAGTTATAACAACTCTTTTCACATTTACACCTCCTATTAATATTTTTACAAGTAAAATTATATCAGTTTAACTTTTTTAAGTCAAGCAAACTTATCATGCTTTTATTTATCATCATCCGCGAAATTAGTTACATTAATCTTAACACAATAACGGAATTTAAAAATATTGAAAAGCTATTTATATAATAACATTCGTGGTATAATTTTATAAGAAAAAAATTTTAGGAGGAAAAAAAGATGGAATTAACAGCTGAGGTATACGGTGTAGAATTGATACCTATGGGACCGATTATTTATTATACTGAAAATGGCGAAGATATAAAAGTAAATGATACAGTTATTGTTATTAGTGAGTTTGGTTTAGACTATGGAGTTGTAAGAATTGGTAAAAGGCAAATGAGCATAGATGATATAGGGTACGATTTAAAACCAATAATTAGAAAAGCTACTGAAGAAGATTTAGAAACAATTGAGAAAAATAAAGAAATTGCAAAAAGAGCATTTGAAGTTACAAAACAACTTGTAAAAAAACATGGTCTAAACATGAAGGTTTTATATTCAAAAATGATGGTTGATGGTTCAAGACTAGTAATTTATTTTAGTTCTAAAAACAGAGTAGACTTTAGAGAACTTGTTAAAGATATTGCTAAAGAATTTAAAACAAGAATAGAACTTAGACAAGTCGGTGCCAGAGATGAAATGAAATTTATAAAAGGTTTGGGACTTTGTGGAAAAAAGTCATGCTGTTCTTACTGGCTTAGAAGTTTTGACAGTATTACTCTAAAACATGCAAAAAGGCAACAGATGATGATAAATACCGCAAAAATTACTGGTCCATGTGGTAGATTACTTTGCTGCTTAAAATTTGAGTATGATTTCTACATAGACGCATTGAAAAACATTCCAGATGAAGGAAGTATGATTAAATATAATGGTAAAGATGCAAAAGTTATTACTGTAAATGTGTTTCTAAAAAAGGTAACAATATACACAAAAGACGGTGAAACTATAGCTCTACCCTTTGATTATTTTAGAGGTGGTAATAATGTGGAAATTGTTGATGACAACAGGGATAATATTGATCTTGATATCACTGATGATGTTTTTAATGGAGAAGAGTAAAATTTTTCCTTTGCCTGGAGATATTGTTATAAAAAGAGGCAATTTTGTTCTTATAATACCAATTACAAGCATGATTATACTAAGCATTATATTAACAATTGTTATGAGTCTTTTTAGAAGGTGATACACTTGATGTTTGAGGCATTAGAACTAAACGATTTAAAAAAACTCTCGCAAATTATTTCAAAATTTTATATTAAGTATCCAGTCAGATTTCTTTATTTAAACGGAGATCTTGGAGCTGGTAAAACAACGTTTTCAAAATTTTTTTGTGAAAATTTTGGTGTTGATCCTGATTTAGTAAGTAGCCCGACTTTCTCAATTGTAAACGTATACGAAGGTTATAAAACAATTTACCATGTAGATTTGTATAGATTAGAAAGTCCTGATGAACTTTTTTATGTACTAGAAGAAAATTTCGAAGATGAAGATGGAATATTTTTAATCGAATGGAGTAATCTATTTGAAAACTATTTTACTGAGAAAGGTATAACATTAAATTTTTTTCATAGAAATGATGGAAAAAGGAATGTGGAAATAATAATCGATACAAAACTTTCTAGTTTAGACTTGATAGAAGATTTAAGGAGGTGGCAAGATGACCGAGAAAAAGTTCGAAAAATTGGAAAAGAAAGTAGCAAAATTGAATGAAGAAGAAATAGAAATACCTGATATATTACCTGCTATAGCAATGAGAAGTAATGTTGTAGTTTATCCTAATACTGTAGTACCTTTCTATGTTGGTCGTGAAAAATCTTTATATGCACTTGAAGATTCAATGGAAAATTACAAACAGTTAATTTTTCTTGTTAATCAAAAAGATACTAAGATTGAAGATCCTACAAAAGATGATCTATTCAAAGTAGGAACAGTTGCAAGAATAATGCAAATAGGAAAACTCCCAGATGGAACTTTTAAAGTTTTAGTTGAAGGACTTTCAAGAGCAAAATGGATAAAGTCAGTTGAAGAAAAATATTTTAAATTTGAAATAGAGCTCTTAAAATCAAAATATAGGAAGACGAAAAAACTAATAGCTTTAATGAGAGCTGTAAGAGATGAAATGCAAAAGTATATCCAATATTCAAGAAAACTTCCTACAGATGCTTTAATGTTTTTGGAAGATATGGAAGATCCTGATATTTTTGCAGATCTTGCTGCTTCAATTTGTCCAGGAAATCTTGAAGAAAAACAAGAGTTGTTAGAAATATTACATCCAGGTAAAAGACTTGAAAAAATCCTAGAACTTTTGTCTAAAGAAACTGAATTGTTAGAAATTGAACATCAACTCGATCAAAAAGTCAAACAAAGGATTGAAAAATCGCAGAAGGAATATTTTTTAAGAGAAAAACTTAGGGTAATTAGAGAAGAGTTAGGCGGAGAAGAAGATGCCGAAATAAAAGAAATTGAAGAGAAAATAGAAAAAGGGGATTATCCAGATTTTGTAAAAGAAAAAGCAAGATTTGAACTTAATAGACTTGAGAAAATGTCTCCCTATTCACCAGAAGCAAATGTTATTCGAAATTATCTTGATTGGATACTTAACTTACCTTGGAAAGAAAAAAGTGAAGAAAATTTAGATTTAAAAAATGCTAGAGAAATACTTGAGAAGTACCATTACGGGCTAAAAGAGCCGAAACAAAGAATTCTAGAATTCTTGGCAACTAGAAAAGTTTCAAAGTCAATGAAAGCACCCATAATTTGTTTTGTTGGACCTCCTGGTGTTGGAAAAACTTCACTTGGAAGATCAATTGCAGAGGCATTAGGAAGAAAATTTTTAAGAATGTCTTTGGGTGGTTTAAGAGACGAAGCAGAAATAAGAGGGCATAGAAGAACTTATGTAGGAGCTCTTCCCGGAAGAATAATTCAGCTAATTAGAAAAGCTGGTGTAAAAAATCCAGTTCTTTTGTTAGATGAGATCGACAAAATGGGTATAAGTTTCCAAGGAGATCCTGCATCAGCTTTATTAGAAGTACTTGATCCTGAACAAAACAAAGATTTTGTTGATCATTATCTAGAATTGCCTTTTGATTTATCCGAGGTTTTGTTTATAACCACTGCTAATACTCTTTATAATATTCCAGATGCTCTTAGAGATAGGATGGAGATAATAGAAATACCGAGCTATACAAATACTGAAAAATATTATATAGCAAAAGAATATATTATTCCTAAAGCACTAGAAGAAATTGATATAAAAAAATCTCAAATTATATTTAAAAATGAAGCAATTAATCATATTATATCTGATTATACTCTTGAACCTGGAGTTAGAGAGCTTGAGAGAAAGATTAGGGCAATTATTAGAAAAGCTGTTCTTGAGATAGTTGAAGGTAAAAATAAGGTAATAATAACAGAAAAAAGAGTAAGAAAATTTTTAGGAGCACCAAAAATACTTGAAGAAAATAAATTAGAAGAACCAACAATTGGTGTTTCAACCGGGCTTGCTTGGACCGCGTATGGTGGAACAACACTTTTTATTGAAAGTACTTTATTCCCTGGAAAGGGAAATTTAATACTTACGGGAAAATTAGGCGATGTTATGAAAGAATCTGCACAAATCGCTCTAAGTCTTACTAAAAAAATTTGCGGAAAAGATTGTATGGATATATTTGAAAAAAACGATATACATATACATGTTCCAGAAGGTGCTGTTCCAAAAGACGGACCTAGTGCAGGTGTTACAATAGTTACAAGTCTGGTTTCAGCTGTAAAAAAGATCCCTGTTAGAAATGACATCGCTATGACAGGTGAAATAACACTTAGAGGTAGAGTTCTTCCAGTTGGCGGAATTAAAGAAAAAGTATTAGCTGCATACCGTAAAGGAATTAAAAAAATAATTCTACCATATCAAAATAGATTTGATATTGAAAAAATACCTGAAGAAGTAAAATCTGATATTAACTTTATCTTTGTAAAGGAAATAGATGAGGTTTTAAAGGAGGCATTAATTTGTGAAAATAAAGAGTGTTGAACTTGTAAAAACTATATATAAAAGTAATGATAAGTATCCAGAATCATTGAATGGAGAATTTGTATTTGTAGGTAGATCAAATGTTGGTAAATCAACACTTTTAAACATTTTAACTGGTAGAAACATAGCAAAAACAAGTAAAAAGCCCGGAAAAACGGCCTCCATAAATTTTTACAAAATAAATAATTCATTTTATTTTGTTGACTTACCTGGATATGGCTATGCAAAAGTTTCTGTAGAAGAGAGAGCGCGTTGGCGAAAGATAATTGAAAATTATTTTTCAAAAAGAGCTTGGAATATAAAATTAGTCTTTGTCTTAATTGATGGCAGACATGAACTTCAAAAAAATGATGAAATATTACTCGAATGGTTGAAAGAATTAGAATTAGATTTTGCAATTGTTATGACTAAGATGGATAAATTGAAAAATTCTGAGAGAGCTAAAATGATTAGGTATTACAATGATCTTTACGGAGAAAATTACACTATTATTCCATACTCTGCCATCACAAGAGAAGGAATAGAAAAAATTTATGAATTAATAGAAATATTTGGAGGTGTTTGAATTGATTAGGGAAGTTATAAATGAGCGTTTAGAAAGTATTTTGCGTGAAGAAGGTCTCGAATATCAATTTAACGTTGAAATTCCTGATGAAAATTTTGGAGACTATTCAACAAATATAGCACTTATTGGAAGTAAGCATTTTAGAAAACCTCCAAGAGAGGTTGCAAAATTGTTTGTTGATAAGCTTTCAAAAGACCCTATTTTTTCTGAAATTACAATTGCAGGTCCCGGTTTCATAAATTTTAGAATATCAAAAGATTTCTACCTTAGTATTCTTTCAGAAATGATAAAAAAGGAAAAGGCATACTGGAAAATTCAAAAAAATAATAAAAAAATACAATTAGAGTATGGAAGTGCAAATCCAACTGGTCCGTTTACAGTGGGCCATGGAAGACAAATTGTTATAGGAGATGTTCTTGGTAATGTACTAGAATTTCTTGGATATGATGTAACAAAAGAAATGTATATTAATGATGCTGGAAGACAAATAAGACTCTTAGGAAGGTCCTTATGGGTTAGATACAATGAATTGTTCGGAAAAGAATATGAACTTCCAGAGGATGGTTATAGAGGAGATTATTTGATAGATTTTGCTAAAAAACTTAAAGATGAAATTGGTGATAAATATGTAGAAAAATGGGATGATGAAGTTGAAAAATTTTTCATGAAATATTCTGTTGAAAATATCTTAAAAACCATGGATGACACCTTATCAATGCTTGATTGTGGCTTTGATTCTAAAGTCAAGGAAAGCTTTGTAATAGAAAAAGGTTATGTAGATATTGTTCTTAATAAGTTTAAAGAAAAGAATATGATTTATGAAAAAGACGGGGCAGTTTGGTTAAAAGTTTCAAAAGTTATAGACGAAAATGATAAAGTTTTAATTAGAAGTGATGGAACTTACACCTATTTCTTAACTGATATTGCTTATCATTACTACAAATTTACTAGAGGATATGACAGGGTATATGATATTTTTGGAAGCGATCATCACGGACATATTCCGAGAATGATTGCAGCTATGAAATTATTAGATATTGATGAAAGCTTTGTCCACTTTATACTTCATCAATTTGTAACTTTAAAGAGGAATGATGAAATAGTAAAAATGAGTACAAGAGCAGGAAATTTCATTACACTTGATGAGTTAATTAAAGAAGTTGGAAAAGATGCAACAAGATACTTTTTTGCTATGAACGATGTAAATACACATCTTATTTTTGACCTTGAACTTGCAAAATCAAAATCAAATGATAATCCTGTATATTATGTACAATATGCATATGCAAGAATAAATAGTATTTTCGAAAAAGCAAAAGAAAAAGATATAGATTTTAAAATTTTAGATAATATTGAACTTTTGGAAAATGAACATGAAATGAGTATAATAAAAATGATGGATGAGTTCATCCACTCACTATATCAAGTTGAAGAAAAGCTTTCACCTCATTACTTAACAAATTATATATTTAGCTTGTCAGAAAAATTTCATAGCTATTATTCAAAATACAAAATTTTAGATGAAGAAAATAAATCTCTGTCAAATGCAAGAATGAACCTTATTTTTGCCTTAAAAAATGTATTTGAAATTTCCTTTGAACTTCTTGGAATAAGTGCACCTGAAAAAATGTAGAAGGTGATAATTTGAACTTAGATCTTCTTTTTTCATCTTTCATGCATGAAATTGGAAAAGCTACAAGTGAAATGGAGGTTTACAAAGCTTTATTAAACTCCGTTAAAAGTGTTCTAAATTATGAAAAAGCTCTTGTAATGAAAGAAGATAAAATAGTTTATTATGAACCTGAAATGTTAGACATTCAAAAGTTTGAAGATTATATTGCTTGGATAAAGCAAAGACTTTTACCAGCATTTTTTTCAGAAGAAGATAAGTTTATTGGAATAATTCCAATTGTCAAACAGAACAAACTCTTAGGGGTAATTTTGTTGCTAACAAAAAATGAACCAAATAATGAAATATTAAATTTATTACAAACATTTGCTTTTCTAACAGGTGTCACTGTAGAAAATTTAATTTTGGTTGATCAAATAAAAAAGTCAGAAAAATTTATGTCAGATGTTTTAAACTCGATCAATGAAGGTATTTTTGTTTTAAACGAAAATGGAAGGATAGAATTTCTGAATGATTTTGCAAAGGAAATATTGGATTCAGCCCCTCATATTAATGAATTTTTAAAATCAGCAATAAATGATGAAAGAAAAATTCTAACAAAAGAATTTAACAATCACTACTATACTATAGTTAAGGTTAAATTTAATTTTTCAAATGAAACAAAATATGTTGTTACTTTCAATAATGTAACCTATGAAATTGAATTAGAAAAACTAAAACAATTAGACAAAATGAAAACAGAATTTGTCGCAAACATATCTCATGAGCTTAGAACACCCCTAACTGCGATTAAAGCATATACAGAAACATTACTCAATATGGAAGTTGATAGAGAAAGTCAAAGAGAATTCCTTGAAACGGTTTATGAACAGAGTGAAAGATTAGAAAGCTTATTGAATGATCTGTTAGACTTTACTTTAATAGAATCTGGCACCATGGAACTTGAATATAGTGAGTTTGATTTGTGTGAATTAATTAAAGAAGTGGTTGAAAACTTGAAACAACTAGCTGAAAAATACAAAGTAAAAATTAATGTAAGTTGTGAAAGTATTTCTATATCAGCTGACAAAAGAAGAATTAAACAAGCAATACATAACTTAGTTGACAATAGCATAAAATTTTCGGATAAATCTAAAGAAGAAAGATACGTAAATATATCAGTTGAAAAGAAAGAAGAAAACTTAAGTATAATTATTGAAGATAACGGAATAGGAATTTCACAAGAAGACAAAGAAAAAATATTCGAAAAATTCTATAGAGGGGATAGAAGTCTAACATACGAAGTTCCAGGAACAGGTCTGGGGTTAACTATAGTCCAGGAAATAATTAAACTTCACGGTGGAAAAATAAATGTGAATAGCACCTTAGGAGAAGGTACAACGTTTGAATTGGTTATTCCATATAGGAAGTGATAAAGTGATAGCGGAACTTTTAAAAGATATTGAAGAATTACCAACACCAGATTTTCACGTGCAACAAATAATTAATATTGCTTCAAATCCAGATGCTTCGGTTAAAACACTGGAAAAAGCTATTTCTACTGAACCTACTCTTTCATTAAAAGTGTTAAAACTCGTAAATTCAGCATATTATGGTTTACCGAAAAAGGTTACAAAAATTAGCGAAGCAGTCATGATTTTAGGTTTTAAAACTGTTAGGAATTTAGCTTTATCTTTATTTACTTATTCTTCATTAAATAGGGGGACATCAAAGATAGATAAAAAAATGCTGTGGAAACATTTTATGTCGACAGCAATTATTTCTGAGGTAGTTGCTAAAAATATTGGATATCCAGAACAAGAAGAGGCTTTTATGGCAGGTCTTTTACATGATGTAGGAAAAATTGTTCTTGATATAGCTTTCCCAGAATATTTGACTATGCTGGTCAATAAAAGTATGGAATCAAAAATAAACTTATACAAACTTGAAAAGATGTTAGAAGTTGAAACTCATAACGAAATAGGTAGTTACTTGATTGAAAAATGGCAACTTCCTGAGTTGTACCAAATTGTTTCAAAGTTTCATGATGAACCAGAAGAAAATACTTCACCAGGTTTTAATAGTATAGTTTTTATAGTACACCTTTCTAATTATATATCAAATTTATTGTATCCAGGCTTTTCCGGATCTTTTGGCAAACCAATTCTTTCGAAAGATACATTTAAAGTACTGGGAATTAAACCATCAGATTTACTGAAATTAATTGTTAAATCTAAAGATTCTTTAGTAAAAGCTAAGGACCTTATGGAAGGAGGAGAAGATAATGAGACCTGAATACAGAAATAAAAAAATAGAAGCCTATATTAGGGAATTAATTGCTCAGGCAATTCAAAAAATGAAAGAACCTGAATTTGAATCTTTAAAAGATTATATCGTTATTTCACGTGTTTTGATTTCCAAAGATAGAAGATTTGCAGATGTATTTGTCAGTGTTATTGGAAATAGCGAGCAGAGAAAAAAAGCTGTGGAATTACTTGAAAAGTATAAAGGATATTTCAGAACTTTTGTAGCAAAAAATGTAAGACTTTATACTGCACCTGAACTGAGGTTTAAGGAGGACAAAGGTATAGAAGAAAGCGTTAGAATTAATAAATTATTAGATGAAATTATGTCTAAAGAAGATGAAAATGGTTCCGATAATTAAATTGAGGTATATTACACTTTAATTGTGGGAGGCAAATGCTATGGATGGAATTAAAGGGGTGGAAAATAGAAGAGTCGATGACCAGATAATTTATAGTGATAGAAACGTAAAAACAAGCGATAATGTTCAACAAAGAAACAAGGAAAAGGTGGATCCAGAATTTGCCGCTAATATTTTTAAAGAAAATTTGGAAAAACTTAAAGTGATTTTTAACGCGGAAGCAGAATTTAAAATTGATCAAGAAACAGGAATGATTATAGTTAAAATAAAAGAAAAAGATACAGGAGAAATCATAAGGCAGATTCCACCTGAGGTTGCATTAAAGTTAGCAAAAAATATAGAAGAGCTTTTAGGCATGGTCTTTGATGAACATGTATAAGTGAGGTGGAAAGCATGGATTATAGTTCAATAGCAAATAACATAAATTACAAATATACGTCAAATGCCCCGCTTTTTCAATTTGGCGGAGTAACTAGTGGTTTGGATACAGCTTCCATAATCGAAAAACTTATGGAAGTTGAATCTCAACCATTAAATAGATTAAACGAAAAGTTTAAAGAATTAGATTACAAAGAAAAAGCTTATAACGCAGTATCTGACAAATTAAGAGAATTAATGGATTATTTGACAGATTTTAAGCTTCAGTCAAATTTAATTCCTAAAAGTGCTTCAGTTTCAAATGAAAGTATTTTAACCGCAACCGCTAGTTCTTCAACGTTGGATGGTACTTATTCTATTGAAGTTAAAAGCTTAGCTACAAGGAGCTTTTTTGAAAGCTCAAAACTCGGTCAAGATATTACTCTAACCACATTATTTTCAGATATTAATCATAGGTATGTTCCGGTAGATTCTGTCGTAAAATTAACCGTAAATAATACTGAAGTTGATATAAATATCAGTACTTCAGATACGATAAATGATATACTTACAAAAATTTCTGATGCATTTACAACTGCAGGCAGTTCTGCAACCGTAAGCTTTGATGATACAAATAATAGATTGATAATTCAATCTTCAGATGTATTTGAACTTTCACAAACAAGTGGTAATTTTATGTTTGTGTTTAATTTAAACGATGCAAATCTAATAGCTGATGGTAGTGGGAACTATACTCTTCAAAGTACTAAGGACATTGGAAGCTATTTTACTAGTAAAACACTTTCAGAACTTGGAATTACTGGTTCGGGTACTTTTACAATTAATGGTGTCTCAATTAGTTATTCTCAAGATGACACAATTGCTGATTTAATTTCAAATATAAACAGCAATTTGGAAGATGTAATTGCTAGTTATGATGAAGTGAATAATAAAATAATTTTAACAGCAAAGGATATGGGAGATGTTATTATAAATGTTGCAAATGCTCCTAGCGAGTTAGGTTTTGATACTGGAACATTTACTCTTGGAAATGTTGCACACGCTGTTTTAAAAACAGATTCTGGATTAACATATGATTTATATTCTGATACTAACTCATTTTCTTATAATGGTCTTGAATTTACAGCTTTAAATGTTGGAACAACGAATGTAAGTGTAAATACTGATACAGATTCAATCATTGAAAAAGTAAAAGATTTTGTGGACAAATGGAATGAAACTACAGATTATTTATACACAAAATTAACTGAATCAAAAGTTGAAAATAAAGATGAATCTGAAATGACTGATGAGGAAAAAATACAAGGTTATTTGAAAAATGATCAATATTTGAGAAAAGTTTTTGATAAAATGAGAAATTATTTGTATGAATCCTACGGAGGAAAATATCTTTGGGAACTTGGAATAAAATCTGGTGATGCTGGTATAGGTTTTGAAAATACAATGAAAGGGCATATTGAACTTGATGAAGATAAACTAAGAGAATTTATTTCTAAAAATGGTTCAGATGCTGTTTGGGAATTTTTTGGTGATGAAAATGGTTTTGCATCTCAGGTAAAAGATTATTTATATGAACTTACAAAATTTAATGGAGAGATAGATCAGATAGCCGGAGTTAGTGGGCGTATTGAGCGCGAAAAAAGAACGCTCGCAAAGCAAATGGCTAATTGGATTGAAATTTTACAGAAAAAAGAGCAGGATTTGTGGCAAAAATTTACTGCAATGGAAGAGGCACTTTCAAAACTAAATGCACAAGGTGCATACATTGCCCAAGCTTTGGCTAAAAAATAATTTGTTATTTTACCATTTTATATTAAAGGTTCTCTTTAAAGAGAACCTTAATGTTTTTTATGATAAAATATAATTGTAAATATGAACTGGAGGGAAAATAATGAAAAAAAACATTCTTGATTTTAATTATGAAGAATTGGTAAATGAATTTAAAAGTTTAGGTCTTGAAAAATATAGGGTAGATCAGGTATTTGACTGGATTTATAAAAAGAAAGTCTTCGATTTTAAAGATATGACTAATTTATCAAAGGAATATAGAAGAATATTAGATGAAAATTTTGGAATTCAGATCCCCAAATTACTCGATATGCAAATTTCAAAAATCGACAGGACAACAAAGTTTTTATGGGAACTACCAGATGGTAATACAATTGAATCAGTAGCACTTTTTCATGAAGGAAGAGTTACTGCTTGTATTTCAACTCAAGTTGGTTGTCCTGTAAAATGTTCTTTTTGTGCTACAGGTCAAAGTGGCTATGTAAGAAATTTAACAGCAGGAGAAATAGTATCACAAATTTTAGGTATTGAAGTTCATAGAAAAATTAGAGTTGGAAATGTTGTATACATGGGTATGGGTGAACCCCTACTAAATTATGAAAATACAATTAAAAGTATAAAAATGCTTAATAATAGAAAAATGTTGGGAATTGGAATAAGAAGAATAACTATTTCAACGGTTGGAATACCTGAAAAAATAATTGATCTTGCAGAAAGTGGTTTAGATGTTAAGCTTGCACTTTCTTTACACGCAACTACTAACTTTAAGAGAGATCAAATTATCCCATTAAATAAACAATACAGCATAGAAGAATTGATTTTTGCTGTAAAAAAATATCAAGAAATAACAAACAATAGAGTTACAGTAGAATATATACTAATAAAAGAATTTAATGATTATCCCGAAGATGCTGAAAAGTTGGCTGAACTTTTAAAAGGTTTAAGTGTTTATGTCAACTTAATTCCAGTCAATCCTGTAAATCCAAATTATTACAGACCAAGCAGATGGGCAATGGAAAGATTCAAAGAAATTCTGACAAAGTATGGAATAGAGTGTGAAATAAGAGCTGAAAAAGGAACTGATATCGATGCAGCTTGTGGGCAATTACGAAGGAGGAATCTAAAATAAAGATTTTAAAGTTGATAATTATGTTTTCTATTGGGGCAATATTTGGAGGACTTTTTTTCCTAGGAGTTTTTTATTATATACAAAATACTTCTTACGTTCAAATCCCATCAATTGAAGAGTTAAAAAACTTAAAAGTGACTGAAGTAACTAAAATCTTAAAAAAAGAAGGTTTAGAAACCGAAAAAATCTTTGGCTGGGGTAATTTAAAACTAATTACACCAGAAGGCGGTAATTTAGTAAAAAGAGGAAGAAAAATACAAATATATGGGAATATAGAAATAAAAGACGGGATTTATATTCCAAATCTTTATGGTGTACACTATTTTATAGGTATAGATATTTTAAAAAACTTAGGCTTAAAAGTAAATCTAGTAAAAATAAATTACCCTGGTGCAGATGGAAGAATTCTTGCCGCATATCCAAGTTTTGAAAGTACTATATCTAATCTAGAGAAAATAAATTTATTGGTCGATAACGGAGAAATTGGAGGGAGCAAATGAGAAGAAAAGGCGTTGTGATAAAGTTTTTGTCGAATATGGCAATTGTTCAAGATTTTGAAACTGGCGAAGAATTTTTGTGTAAATTAAGAGGAAAGTTTAAGGAACAAAAAATTAGACCAATTGTTGGTGATCTTGTTGAATATCGCCCTATTGTTTCAAAAGAAGGAGTTATTGAGAATATATTAAATAGAAAAAATGAGCTTCCAAGGCCAAAAATCGCAAATATTGATCAAGTTGTTGTAGTAACATCCTTAAGAAAGCCTGAAGTACCTTTACAAATTTTAGATAAATATTTAGTTTTAGTTGAAAACGCTAAACTTCCGGCTGTAATTGTGTTAAATAAGATTGACTTATTAACCAAAGAAGAAATAAATAAATTTAAAAATATTTATGAAAAAATATATCCGGTTTATTTTGTTAGCGCAAAAACAAAAGAAGGAATTGAAGAATTAAAAGAAGTATTTAAAAATAAAATTTCTACAATGGCAGGAATGTCAGGTGTTGGAAAAAGTAGTATTCTGAATGCGATTAATCCAGGCCTTTCACTAAAAGTTAATGATGTTTCGGAAAAATTAGATAGAGGTCGTCATACAACGACAGTTATTGAACTTATGCATTTTGACTTCGGTGGGTGGATAGCTGATACTCCTGGGTTTGCAAATTTAGATATAAGTCATATAGAGCACGAAGAGCTAAAAAGATTATTTCCAGAATTTAATGACTTTTATTGCCTTTTCCCTGATTGTAACCATGTTGATGAACCAGGATGTGGAGTTAAGAAGGCGGTTGAAGAAGGAAAAATTTCTAAGACTCGATATGAATCATATTTGCAAATATATAAGCAATTATTGGAGGGGTAAGTTTTGTTTTTACCTACTACTAGAGATGAAATGAACGCACTAGGCTGGAAAGAATTAGATATTATATTAGTAACTGGTGATGCTTATATTGATCATCCATCAATAGGTATTTCACTAATAGGACATTATCTTTTGTCTAAGGGATATAAAGTAGGGATTATAGGACTACCTGATTATAATTCTGATGATATAACGAGGTTAGGAAAACCTCGTTTATTTTTTGGAATTACTAGCGGAAATGTTGACTCTATGGTAGCAAATTATACTGCTTCAATGAAAAAAAGAAGATTTGATGATTATATACCTGAAAAATTTAATATCAGAAGGCCCGATAGAGCTTTGATTGTTTATTCTAATTTGGTTAGGCGATACTTCAAAGGAGTTCCAATAATAATAGGTGGAATAGAAGCAAGTTTAAGAAGGTTTGCTCACTATGATTGGTGGTCGAATAAAGTTAGAAAATCAATCTTATTAGATTCAAAAGCTGATATTTTAGTTTATGGAATGGGAGAAAAGGCTATTTTAGAAATTGCCAGATGTATAGAAAAATATGGTGATATAAACAAGTGTAAAGATATTGATGGAGTAGTATGGTGGTCTTCTAAAAAACCAGAAAAGTGTGTTGAAATTCCTTCATTTGAAGAAGTTAAAGAAAATCCAGAAAAATATAATGAAGCTTTTAGAAAAATGACGCTTTTAACAGATCCAAATAAGAAAATAAGGATAGTACAAAGGCAGGATAATCGATATGTTATTCAAAATCCTCCGCAATCACCTCTAACTCAAAGTGAATTTGATAATTTATACCTTTTGCCATTTGAAAGAGAAGTGCATCCATATTACAATAAATTTGGAAAGGTTAAAGCAATAGAAACTGTAAGATTTTCTATCACTGCCGTAAGAGGCTGTTATGGAATGTGTGCTTTCTGCGCCCTGACTCAGCATCAAACAACACATGTAATATCAAGAAGTATTGATTCAATTCTTGAAGAAGTAAAAATTTTAAAAAGAATGAAAAAATTTCGTGGAACAATAAATGATGTTGGTGGTCCCACTGCGAACATGTACGGGTCTGATTGCTCTATAAGAGAAAATAAAGGACAATGCTCAAAGTTTTGTTTGTTTCCTAATATATGTAATAACGCAAAGGTAAATCACGAAAAGTTATTGAATCTACTATACTCAATAAAAAAGGTTCCAGGTATTAAAAATGTTTTTATTTCCTCAGGAATAAGGCATGATTTAGTATTAGAAGACAAAAAATACGGTGATATTTTCATTAAGGAACTTCCAAAATTTACACCAGGTCAATTAAAACTTGCTCCAGAACATTCTGATAAAAATGTTTTACAAATAATGAGGAAACCTGATATATCTTTGTTTTTGCAATTTAAAGAAAAATATGAGAAAGTTGCAAAAAAAAGATATGTTGTAGCTTACTTTATTGTTGGACATCCAGGAGAAGGAATGAAAGAAAATAACAACTTAAAAAAATTTATTAAGGAAAAGCTTGGCTATAGGCCACAACAGATTCAAATTTTTACTCCTACTCCTGGAACATTGAGTACAACAATCTATTACACAGGAATTGATCCTTTTACCAACAGAAAAATTTTTGTAGAAAGAAGCTTAAAAAAGAGAAATCTCATGAAGAAAAACATACTTGATATATGATATAATCTTTTTGGAGGTGGTTTCTAAGATGGAAGATCCTTTAAGTTATTTGTTAAATTTATTTTTGTTAATTTTTCTACTTTATCTTTCTTCTCTGTTTTCAGCTTCTGAAACTGCTTTAACTTCTGTTAGTAAGTTAAAACTTAGGGAATCTTTGAAAAAGGGTGATAAGAGCGAAGAGGAAAGCGAACTTCATCTTTTTAACAAGCTTTTAACTGTAATACTTATAATGAACAATTTAGTCAACATTTTAGCCTCATCAATTGCGACATTAGTAGTTGTAAACGCATTTAAAAATGTATTGCCAGAAAGTCTCTCGGCACTTTTTAGCACGTTAATTTTGACATTTTTTATATTAATTTTTGGTGAAATTACACCGAAAATATATGCAAGGCAAAATAATGAAAAGATATTTAATAAAATGATTGGCATTCTGATATTTTTGTCCAAGATATTTTCACCGATAATAAAACTTCTTGTTTCAATATCCAATTTTGTAATCAGAATAATTGGTGGTACATATGTTGAAGAAGCACCATTCATAACAACAGAAGATATCATAATGTATGTTGAAGTTGGAAGAGAAGAGGGAACCATCAAACATGAAGAAAGTTTTATGCTTAAAAGAACTTTAGAAATGGAAGAATCCGTTGTAAGAGAAATTATGATTCCAAGGGTTGATATAGTAGCAATTGAAGAATCGGAAACTTTGGATAAGGTAATGGAAATAATAAAAGAGGAAGAGTATTCAAGGATCCCAGTTTATAAAGAAACAATAGATAATGTAGTTGGTATTTGTTATGCTAAAGACGTTTTAGCATTTATAAGCGATAGAGGATCGGAAATATGCGAAAAGGTTAAGGTGAAAGAATTGATGCGCGAACCACTCTTTGTCCCAGAAACTATGAAAGTTTCTGAACTTTTAAAAATTTTCAAGGAACAAAAGATGCACATGGCAATTGTTGTAGACGAATACGGAGGAACTGCTGGACTTGTAACTATGGAAGATATTCTAGAAGAAATTTTTGGAGAAATTATGGATGAATACGATCAAAATGAAAATCTTGGGATAAAAAAACTCGAAAACGGCTCTTACATAGTAGATGCAACTGTACCTATTAATGATATAGAAAGAGAACTAAAAATAGAGTTTCCAGAAACAGACTATGAAACATTAGCAGGTTATATTCTAGAACATCTTCAAAGAATCCCAAAGGTTGGTGAGGAAATTATAATCGATAAATTCAAATTTAAAATAATTGCAGCATCAAAAAATAGAATTGAAAAAGTATTGGTTAAGGTGGTGAAAGATAATGAATGATAAGTTAATTGAACTTGCAAAAAAGGCACAAAAAAATGCATATGCTCCTTATTCAAATTTCAAAGTAGGCGCAGCAATTTTAACAAAGAGTGGAAAAATTTTTACAGGTGCAAATGTTGAAAATGCATCATACGGATTAAGCTGCTGTGCTGAAAGAAATGCTATTTTCAAAGCAGTAAGTGAGGGAGAAACTCAATTTTCGAAAATTGTAGTTGTTGGTGATACTGAAGAACCAATATCTCCCTGTGGTGCTTGTAGACAAGTTATGGCAGAATTTGGAGATTTTGAAGTAATTTTAGTAGGGAAAAATGGAAATATTAAGAAAACCACAGTATCGGAATTACTACCATACAATTTTGACAAGGAGAATCTTAACAAATGAAGAGTGTAGAGGTAGTATCTGTACACCTTCACGATTATTTGTATTTTAAAGATGTAGATATTTACTTTGATAAAGGATTAAATGTTATTACCGGTGAAACTGGTGCCGGAAAAAGTTTAATGTTGGATATTTTTGGGATATTGCTTGGAGTTACCCCAGGTAGAGTAGACAACTACAGCGTGGAAGTAGTAATTGATATTCCAGATGATATCTTGGAATATGAAATTTATAAGGGAGAAAATGTATTTTCAGTTAAAAGAAACAATTCAAGAACAACTTTTAAGATAAATGGAAGAGTATATCCAAAGAATATTGTATCTTCAATTTTATCAAATTATATAACTTTACATAGACAAAATTCACACATGAAATTTTTGGAACAAAATTTTTTGATATCTATTTTAGATGAAATTTCAAATAATAAAAACTTATTAAATGAGTATAGAAAATATTATGAATTATATAAAGAATTAAACGAACTTATTAAAAGTGAGAGTCTGAATAAGCTATATGAAAAGTTAGAATATTTAGAGTCAGTTATAAAAGAAATAGAAGAAGTAAACCCAACTGTCGAAGAAGAAGAACTCTTAAATGAACAGTACAACGTTGCTACTAAGCTTCAAGAAACCGTAGAAAAGTATAATGAAATTTTAAACGAAAGTGAAGTTATTTCAGAAAAATTGTGGAACATAAAAAAGATAATTAATGATAAGTATGAAGAATCAGTAAATGCAGCTTTAGATATTGTAGAAACATTAAAATTAGATATTCAAAAAGAACTTTCAGAAATTGAAGGATATGATGTTAAAGAAATAGAAGAAAAGATCTGGCAATATAACCAACTAAAGAGAAAATACGGTCCCACTCTAGAAGATGTTTTATTAAATTATGAAAATTATATGAAAGAATTAAATGAAATTAAAAAGAAAATAGAATTATTAGAAGATTCTCAAAAAAAGATAGAAGATTGTTTAAAAAACATGAAAGAACTTTCAGAAAAAATTTCGTTAAATAGAAAAAAAGCCGCTGAAAAAGTAAGTGAAGCATTCTTAAAGCACTGCAATGATTTAAATCTAAATATAGAAATTCAATTCAACTTTTCAAAAATTGATTATAATTACAATGGATTTGACAAAGTTGAATTATTAGGAAGAACTGTAAAAAATCAACCTCTAAAACCGTTGAAAGTTATAGCCTCTGGCGGTGAACTTTCAAGGTTAATGCTAGCTCTGGAACTTTCAGTAGTATCAGATGGTATCCTAATTTTTGATGAAGTAGATGCAGGAATCAGTGGTGAAACTGGTAATAAACTAGCTGAAAAGCTTAAAGAAGTGTCTGAAAGATATCAAGTAATCGTAGTCACACACCTTCCACAAGTTGCAGTAAGAGCCGACAAACATTTCGTAGTTTTAAAAGATCAAAAATCTGGATTAATAAAAGAACTAGATGAAGAAGAACGTTCAATTGAAATCAAAAGAATGGTAGGTTCCGATGATGTACTTAAGTTTATAGATTAAATTAGGGTGGTAATTTTATGAAAAAGGCGATAATTTATACATTACTT
This sequence comes from Thermosipho sp. (in: thermotogales), assembly GCF_020054775.1. NCBI lineage: Bacteria > Thermotogati > Thermotogota > Thermotogae > Thermotogales > Fervidobacteriaceae > Thermosipho > Thermosipho sp. (in: thermotogales). Next base: position 23,984 of record NZ_JAIHAP010000005.1, read on the forward strand.
TTAGCGATATTTTTGTTTTTTTGGGGCTGTAATTATGAAAAATATAATAATTGTGTATCAATAGGGAATGAAAAGTATTGCCTTCAAGATAATGATGAAATAATTAGTATAAATACTAACTTTGGTTATCTAATAGGCAATAAAAAAAATTTGATTTACTTTGAAGGTATTTCTCAAAGCGGCGGAGTTGATATTGAAGATTCTCTTAACAAGGCAAGAATTGATGCAGCTTTAAAAATGATAGATTTTTTTGGCGTAAAGGTAGGAACTTACAACGGTAATGTAAAAATAAATTATGGAAGCATAAGTGAAGTCTCATTAAAAATTATTAAAATTTTAAACAGTTCATTAGAATACCTGGTTTTTAGAAGAAATAGAGGCAATTTTTATGAAATTCATACCATACTGATCTATATACCAGGTAATAAAAAATTCATCCCCATTTATGAGGATGAATTTTCAAAAAAATTATGGCAATATGCTAATCAATAATCATTTTTTTAAATTCATCTTCATTTATAATTTTTACACCAAGTTCCAATGCTTTTTGATATTTCGAACCAGGTTTTTCACCAACTAATAGATAATCCGTTTTTGAAGAAACAGTATTAGTAACTTTTCCACCAAGTTTTTCTATAATTTCTTTTACTTCTTCCCTTGTAAAAGAATTAAATTTTCCGGTTATTACAAATGTTAAGCCTGCTAACTTAGAAGACTTTTTAGTGTCTTCTTCCTGTTCTAGTTTTACACCTGCATTTTCTAATTTTCTAATTATTTCTTTTGTCTTTTCATTTTTAAAGTACTCGATAATATTTTTTGCAACTTCAGGTCCAATTCCTTCAATAGAAGTTAACTCATCATAACTAGCTTGAGAAAGTGCTTTAATACTTTTAAACTTATCGGCTAATATCTTGGCAGTTTTTTCGCCCACAAGTGGAATTCCAAGACCAATAATAACTCTATATAAAGGAGTATTTTTAGCCTTCTCAATTTGTTCTAAAATATTTGCAATAGATTTTTGACCTAATCCACTTATTTGTGCAAGATCAAATGGGGTAAGATAAAATATATCTGCTACATCATTTATTAATCTTGCATCTACTATCTTTTCAACTATTTTTTCTCCCAAGCCACTTATATTAAATGCAGATTTAGAAACAAATATTTCCATATGTCGCTTTAATTTTTGTGGACAATGAGGATTTAAACATCTTATAGCAACTTCTTCTTCTGAAATTTTACCAACTTTCCCACCACAAATTGGACATGATTTTGGAATTTCAATTTCAAGTTCTTTTCCCGTTCTCTTTTCTTTTATAACACTTACAATTTGAGGAATTATACCACCAGCTTTTTCTACATACACGTGATCTCCTATTCTTATATCCTTTTCTTTTATGTAATCAAAATTATGCAAAGAAGCTCTTTTAACAATAGAACCTTCTAAATTAATTGGTTCTAAAACTGCTACGGGTGTTATAACTCCAGTTCTTCCAACATTAAGTTCTATATTCAAAATTTTTGATTCAGCTTTAATGGAAGGAAATTTGAAAGCAATAGCCCATCTTGGAGCTTTTGCAGTTTCGCCCAATTTCCTTTGATATTCAAAATTATTAACTTTAATTACAAGTCCATCAATCCAATAATCTAATTGTGTTCTCTTCTTGGTCATTTCTTTCCAAAAATCTATTACACAATTAACATCATGACATAACCTTGAATAAGGATTAGTTTTAAATCCTATTTCTTTTAAGAATTTTAAAGCTTCCCATTGAGTTTTTAAACCATAATTCTCTGGGTTTACTACATAATAAATAAAAGAATCAAGATTTCTTTTAGCAACTATAGAAGAATCTAGTTGTCTTATAGTTCCAGCAGTAGCATTTCGTGGATTTGCAAAGGGTTGTAAGCCCTCCTCTTCTGCAATTTTGTTATACTTTTCAAATTCTTTTACTGGCATGAAAATTTCTCCTCTAACTTCAATTGTCAAATTTTTAAATAACCTAAGTGGAATAGATTTTATTTTTTTTACATTTTCGGATATATCTTCACCTTCAATGCCATCTCCTCTACTTAATGCAGTAACAAATTGGCCATTTTCATATCTTAAAGCTACAGAAATACCATCAATTTTTAATTCACAAACATATTCAACTTCATTAACCCCTAGTAATTTTTTTATCCTTTCATCAAATTCCTTTATTTCTTCTTCGTTATATGTATTATCCAAGCTTAACATAGGAATCGAATGCATAACTTTTTTAAATCCGTCAAGAACTTTTCCTCCAACTTTTTGTGTTGGCGACGTAGGAGAATAAAACTCAGGGTATTTTTTCTCTAACTCTATAAGTCTTTTAAGAAGTTTATCGTATTCTTCATCACTAATTACGGGATCAGCAAGAACATAATATCTGTAATTGTGATATTCTATTTCTTCCCTTAATTTTTCAATTTCCTCTTTAAATTTTTTCTTATCCATACCATCACCTCAAATTTTTTGATAAATTTGCAAAATTTTTTGTTATATGGTAAAATATTTTTGCAATACAAAAAAGGAGGGATAATATGATAAATTTTCTTGCCATTTTAGGAGTAATATTTTTAGTATTACTTGGTATTAAATTTTTCCCATTTTTATCTCCTATATTATCTATAGTTTTAGGAGCTTTATTAATTGTATTAATATTTGTGGGGCTTGTAACAATAGTTTTCCCAGTTGTTTTAGTTATAATAGCAATCGCCTTAATAGTTAAAGGTATAAAATATATAGCAAATAAAAGGTGAGGCTATTTAAGCCTCACTTTTTGCAATTTCAAAGTCTATTTGCATTCTTGTTTTGTTTGCATTTACAACTTTTGCTTTTAATTTGTCGCCAATTTTGAATACTTTCCCTGTGTGTGAACCAATTAAGATACTTCTTTCTTCGTCATAGAGAAAATAATCATCTAAAGTTGAAATATGAATTAATCCGGATATGTTTTTATCTATGATTTCCACAAATAATCCAAATTTTGTTACTGCAGTAACTACTACATCAAATGTCTCACCAATATGTTTTGATATATAGTCAATTTTCTTCAAAGCTGTATAATCCCACTCTGCTTCATCTGCTACTCTCTCCCTCTTACTTGAATGTACCGCAATTTTTGATAGTTTATCATTTAGTTTTGTAATTTCCTTTTTAGTTAATTTGCCATTTGTTGATAAAAATTGCTTTATTAATCTATGAACAACTAGATCTGGGTATCTTCTAATAGGAGATGTAAAATGTGTATAAGCATAGGATGCTAAGCCGAAATGTCCAATATTGTTTGCAGAATATACAGCCCTTTTCATAGATCTTACAAGAAGTCTTTCTATACTTCCACGAAGTGGATGGTTTTTAGTTTTTTCTAAAAGTTCTTGTAAAAGTTTTGACGTTATTTTTTTTGGAACTTTAAAGCTAATACCTATTGCAGAAAGATAATTTTTTAATTGAATTATTGTATCTGGATCAGGTTTTTCGTGAATCCTGTATACGAAAGGCAAATCAAAATTATAGAACAATTCTGCAATTGTCTCATTAGCCTTTATCATGAATTCTTCTATAATTACCTCGGCTTCTCCCCTCTCTCTTGGTATAATATCAATTGTGTTCCCCTTTTCATCTAGGATTATTTTTACTTCTCCACCTTCAATATCTAAAATCGCCCCACGTCTTTTTCTTGCATTTCTTAGAACATCTTTTAATTCTTTCATTAAAATAAGTTGGTCATACAAATCACCGATTTTATTAAAGGCTACTTTATCGCCCTTAAATAAAGCATTTACATCGTCATATACTAATCTTCTATGGCTTCTAATTACACCAGGTGCAACTTCAAAATCTACAACGTTTCCTTCTCTATCTATTTCCATAACAAGTGACATAACTAACCTATCTTCACCTTGTACTAGACTACAGATACCATGAGATAACTTAAAAGGAAGCATTGGAAGAACTCTATCTATTAAATAAACACTCGTTCCTCTTTTAAATGCTTCTTTATCTAATTCACTTCCTTCTTTTACATAATGAGAAACATCGGCAATATGTACGCCAAGTAAATAATTACCATTTTTTAATTTTTTAACACTAACTGCATCGTCAAAATCTTTGGCATCAGGTCCATCAATAGTAACTACAATTTCATTTCTAAAATCTTTTCTATTTCTAAGGTCTTTTTCTAAAACCCTATCTGGAATTTTAGATGCTTCTTTTAATACCTTATCTGGGAATTCAAGTGGAAGATCATGTTTAACAACCACAGTAGGAAAATCAGTTGCCGGATCATCGGCATATCCCAAGACTTCTATAATTTTGGCTACAGGATTTTTAGTTGGCGTTGGATACTTAATTATCTTTCCAACAACTTTTTCCCCTGGTTTTGCATTATTGAAAAATTCAATGGGAACGTAAAAATCATATTGAATTTTAGGATCATCTGGAATTATAAAAGCAGCCCTGCCAATAGGCTGAAAGGTTCCAACAACTTTTTTTAAGCCATGATCTAAAATTTTTACAACTCTTCCTTCTGGTATGTCGTACCATTTTCCTGTAATTTCTACAACAACCTTATCTTTATGAATGGCTCTTCCTGCCTTTTCAGCTGGAACTGCAATTTCTTCTCCGTTTTCAGTCCAAACAAAAGCCATAGTCCCATTTCTTGTAAACTCAATTGTTCCAACAATCATGTTCTTTCCTATAACTTTGTATCTTCCTTTTGAATCTTTATATATTTTTCCTTCATTTTGTAATTCTTTAAGTAATCTTCTAACAATTTTCTTTTCATCTTTATTTTTAATTTTCAAGGCATTATAAATTTCTTTTTGTATCATTGGTTTATAACTACTTGAATTAAAAAAACTTTCTAATTTCTTTTTGTTAATCATTTAATCACTCCTTTACCTTTCTTAAGATTGAAACATAGAATGGTGTTAATGTTTCGTCAGGATAAAATAATGCACCGTACCCATCCCAAATATATTTTATATTAAATTTTTCTAATTCTTCTCTTATATCAACAAATTCTGCATAACGTGAAAATTCTTTAACTACTTGTGTGTTTTCTTCGTAAGTAACAGTACAAGTTGAATAGATCAAAAGGCCAAATTTATTTAGATACTTCCAAAGGTTTGAAACAATCTTTTTTTGCAGTTTTGAAAGTTCCAAAATATTATTTTTAGATTGACGTCTCAACACTTCCGGATTTCTTCTACCTGTTCCAAGACTTGTACATGGGGCATCCACAAAAATTTTGTCGAATAAATTATCTAACTTTAATTTCGAAGCATCTTTGCACATTATTTTTTTAGGTGAAAGTCCTAATCTTTCAAATTGCTCCTTAAGAATACTAATTTTAAACTTTTCATAATCATTTACGTATAAATTAACATCGCTAATTTCTAAAATATGCGTTGCTTTTCCACCAGGTGCAGCACAAGCATCAAGAACATTTTCTTTACTTTCATAATTAACCAATAAAGGAATAATTTGCGAAGATTCACTTTGAAATGTTATGTATCCATTTTTATATTCTTCTAATTCCCAAGGGTTAGTTTCCAATCTTTCAAAAATAATACCTACAGGTGAATGAGGAGCAAATGTTATATTTTCTAATACTAAATCCTTCCTATTTATTTTTCTCATATTTACCCTTGCTGTAGTTTTTAATGGTTTTTGATTGTATTCTAACATTTCTAAAAGATAATCATTTGGAAGAAATGTTTTCCAGTATCCAATCAACCATTTTGGATGTGAATATTTAAGATGTAATTCTTTAGGTTCAATATACCCAATTTTTGCAATTTTTCTCAAGACAGCATTTACCAATCCTCTAAACGATTTTTTCTCAACCAATTCCACACAGTTATTAACTACAGAATAAGAGGGCTTGTTGGTAAAGATGAGTTGATAGGTTCCAATCCTTAAAATGGTTCTTATAGAAGGTGGAATATCACGCTTTTTTAAGAATGAATCAATTATCCAGTCAAGATATTCTTGTTTTCTCAAAACTCCAAAAATTAAATTCTTAAAAAAAGCTTTCTCCTCCACATAGGAGAAAGCCTGATAGAATTCTGTTGAAAATATTCCCCTTCTAAATTTTTTCCTTAAAAGCCGATACGCAATTATTAGATCATTCAATCTCTATTTCCTCCCAAAAAGCCTGCTATTAAAAGCATCCTAAGTAATTGTAAAAATGCCATCAATGTTCCAGCAACATATGTCATTGCAGCAGCCCCTAAAACTTTTTTAACACCTTCAAGTTCATTCGGTGACATCATAAGATTTGTTCGTAGAATTTTTACTGCACGATTACTTGCATCAAATTCAACCGGAAGTGTTATTAAGGAAAATATCACAGCAAGAGAAAATAATAACACACCGATCCTAATCAAAGCAATGTTCATAAATATAAAACCTGCAATAAATAATATCCAAGATAAATTAGACGCAAAAGATACAACTGGAGCAATTCCAGTACGGATTACCAAAGGCACATAATGTCTAGCATGTTGAATAGCATGTCCAATTTCGTGGGCTACTACTCCAAGAGCAGCAATAGAGTTTGAATTATATGTTGCATCAGATAATCTGACAACCTTTGTTCTTGGATCATAATGGTCTGTCAAATGCCCTGGAATTTTCTCAATTTTTACGTTGTATAATCCAGCTGATTCAAGCATGTATTTTGCTAGTTGAGCTCCTGTCATATTTAATGATGATGGAATTTTCGAATATCTTGAAAACCTTTCTTGAACGTAGGCTTGTGCTATGAAAGCTAGTAATAACCCCGGTATAAGTATAATGAATGTTGGATCAAAAAAGAACATTTAATCACCTCCAAATAATGATTATGATATAGTATATCCTATTCCCCTGACCGTTTTAATTATGTCTGAGGATAATTTTTTTCTTAAATAGTTTATATATACCTCAACAGTGTTTTCAGAACCTTCATAGGAAATCCCCCATACTGCATCTAATATTTCCTCTTTTGATACTACCCTACCAGCATTTTTTACTAGGTAAGCCAACAGATCGAATTCCGTTTTTGAAAGATTGATAGGCTTACCCTTAAATTTAGCCTCCCTCTTTGAGATATTTATTATTAGATCCTTAATTTTAATTTCATCATTCAAAGTTATATTTTTTCTTCTTGCAATAGCTTTTACTCTTGCAAATAATTCTTCAAAGTCAAAAGGTTTTACTACATAATCATCCGCGCCACTCTCAAACCCTTCAAGTTTATTCTTTTTTTCTGACAATGCAGTTAACATTATAATCCCAGCAGATGGATCTAATTTTCTTATTTTTTTTGCTACTTCTGTTCCATCTATATCCGGAAGCATAATATCTAATACAACAACATCAGGTTTAAACTCTTGATATTCAATTATAGCATCTTCACCATATTCACAAGTTTTTACTGTACAATTTTCATGCTTAAATTCAAGTTCAAGTAACCTTCTTAGCTTATCATCATCTTCAACTACTAAAATTTTCATTTTGTCTCATCACCTCATAAAGTAATATACCAGCACTAACTGAAACATTCAGTGATTCTACACTATTTTTCATAGGAATTGTTATTAAAGCATCGCATTTTTCTTTTACGTTAGGCCTAATTCCAGCGCCTTCATTTCCTAAAACAATAGCTATTGGTTTTCTTAAATCTGTTTTATAATAAACTTTTCCATTAGTATCTGCACCGTATACCCATATTCCCATTTCTTTAATATTTTTTATAAAACGTGCAATATTGATCGTTTTTATTATATTTATTTTAAAAATTGTTCCTACTGAAACTTTAACCACAGTTGGAGTAACTTGAACAGAATTCTTCTTAGGTATTATTATTGCATCTGCACCACTTGCAACAGCTGTCCTTATGATTGCACCAAAATTATGAGGGTCTTGTAATTGGTCTAAAATTACTAAAAATGGTTTTTCTAAACTTTCAATAATACTTTCATCTTTATATTCAAATTCTCCAATATCAATAACAACACCTTGATGCTTTTCCGTATTACTTAACCTTTGCAGAACTTTCTTATTTGCAATTGTAAAAGGCAATCTTCTTTTTTTTACTTCCTCAATTAGCTCAGTTAATTCAGCAGAGTTAGTATCTGAAAAGTAAATCATTCTAACTTTAGTATTTGTTTCAAGAATTTCTTTTAGAATATTTCTTCCATACACTTTCATTTTTTTGACTCCTCCCAGTACTTGTTTAGTTCATCAAGTGGAAGATCTTCAAATTTTTTACCATCTTTTTCGATCAATTTTTCCATTTTTTTAAATCTTTTTACAAATTTTTCGGTGGCTTTTCTCAAAGCAACTTCAGGATCAATCTTTAAAAATCTAGATAAATTCACAATTGCAAAGAGTAGATCACCTAATTCGTCCTCGGCTTCTTCACCATTTTTTGCATTTTTCAATTCATCAATTTCTTCATAAACTTTTGAATAAACATCTTCAATATTATCCCAGTCAAATCCTACATTGGCAGCATTTTCTTGAATTCTTCTTGAAAGTGATAAGGCGGGCAATGAATAATTTACTTTACCTATTCTTGAAAAATCGTTTTCTCCCTTCTCTTGAGCTTTTATTTTTTCCCATCTTATGTAAGAAAAATCTTGCTCATTCCCAAAGACATGCGGATGTCTCCTTATCAACTTGTCTGATATTGTATCGATAACATCATCAATCGAAAATTTTCCTTCTTCACTCGCAATCTGTGCATGAAAGATAACCTGAAGTAATATATCTCCAAGTTCCTCCTTGAGATTATCGTAATTTTTATTTTTTATTTCTTCAATTAACTCATAAGCTTCTTCAATTAGATAAGGTATCAATGAATCATGAGTCTGTTTTTTATCCCAATCACATCCATTGGGACCTCTTAATTGTTTCATTATATTAATTAATTTCTCAAACTTTTCCCCTGTTGTTGCCATAACTACCTCCTAAAATATAATATTTCCAAAATTTCTTTATGAATAATATCGTTGGTATAGCAATTAATATTCCTATAAACCCAAAAAAGTCATTGAATATTAAAAGGCTAATTATTAGTACAAACCAATGAATCTTTAAATTGCTACTTTGAATTTTTGGTGCAAAAAACCAACTTTCAAGTTGATTTACAATTACCAATATTATAATTCCTAAAACTATACCTGTAAATCCTTTTGATGTCCAACCTAGCATTAACATCGGTATCGAAACAATTATTACACCAAGAAATGGTATAAAATCAGTTATAAACGATAAAATACCCAAAAAAAGGGCACCTTTTATTCCAAAAACAAAACAAAGAAATCCTACAGATATCCCTACAAACAAAGCAACCAATACTTGCCCACTTACAAACCTTTCAAAATCTTTGTAGAAACTCCTAAAAAAGTTATATCCTTTTTCTGGATTATACACAAAAAAACTCTTTAAATTTTTTTTCAAATATGCTTTTAAATTAGAAACAGCAAGTGTAGTGACTATTATAAGTATTCCCATTGTTATGATAGATGGAGTGTAAGAAAATAATTGATTTAATACATTTAAGGCAAAATTTGAAATTTGTTTATTAGAATTATTCAAAAAGTCAAGTATCCAGGAAGGTAGTTGTGGATTTCCATTTATAGAAATTTTTGAAAGTTCAGAAAATATCTTTTTTCCTTCTTCTAATATAACTGGTATGAATGTTATAAACGAATAAAAAATTAAAGACAACATCAAAGTATATGAAATCACTTTAGATAGATTTTTATTTAACTTCTTTGATAATAATTTTGCTGGAACATCTATAACGATAGAAAAATAAAATCCTATGATAACTGCACCAAATACAAATGGGGAAAACTTTATTAAAATCAAAAATAAAATAAAGTATATTAAAATTAAAAATTTATCATCCATTTTAATCACCACTTTTTTTCCTTAGTTTATTTATAAAACTGCTAAAAAAAGAATTTTTTGATTCAACTTTTGAAACATGCGTTTCTTTAATTTTTGTTTCCGACAAATGTTTTACAAATAAGCTTAGTATAGCATCTTTGGTAGAATAGGATGGATACAAAATTTTACTTATAGCTTCTATTACTACTTTTAATGTAAAATCAAAGCTGTTTAATACATCCCTCTTTAGATAGATAACATTATCTTTAATATAATAAAAACTTTTTGAATCAATCCTTTCCAACATGTTAGTTGATATTAAAACACTTATATCTTTATCTATCGTAGAAAGAAATTTTTTTAAGCTTTGAAAATTTTCTTTTTCTTTTTCAGAAAGCTTTTTCTCATCTATTATTTCAAAAACGAAATTTTTAGAATATTTTTCAAAATAATTTTGTATAGTATTGATCCTATTTCCAAGAATATCTCTTTCATTTAAAAGTTCTTCTTTTATTTCTTCGGGAATTTCTATAATTTTATACCCAGAATTTCTTGCATTTCCCAGTAAATGATTATACTGAATTATTTCTTTTTTAGTAATAAATAAGTAGTTATTAAGAGCATTTAATAATTTTAAAGCATGAATTTGAACATCTTTCCATCTGATTTCATCATGGATATTTTCAGAATTAATAATTTCGTTTGCAAGTTTCATAGCAATTTCCGTATTTTCACAAAGTAAAAGTATATTTTTAAGCTTGTATACAAACGCAGTTTTTTTAAATGGTAAGTCTAGATTCTCTAGTTTCTTTATCATATTTTTTGTTGGATTTTTTATATTATAACTATACAGCAAGTTATCTTCCTCAGCAACTAAAATTCCTTTTACATAAATTTTTGATTTATCATTTCTTTCTATTACTTCACCTTCAAAGTTAGATTCAATAACTTTTTCATTTGAAAGATCTTTAATAAAATATTTAAGCTTTTCAAGAAATTTCTCATCTAAATCATTAAAAATAATTTTGCCTGACTCAATAACAGCAGGGGATTTATTAATATCAATTTTTTCTCCGTTGCTGTCAAGAATACTTACTCTACTTTTGGAATTTAAAATATTTACAGGAATATTTGAAGATGAAATAACTAATTTATTATTTTCAATAGTTATTTCATAATCTTCAAGCTTAGTAAAAACCTTTATTAAAGATTTAAATAATTCAGAAGCTATCATTTCTTTAAAATCAAACATTTAATCCCCCCTAGAACATAAAAATTATATCATAAAAAGTATGGTATAATTATTATGGGAGGTGAATTTATGAAAATCAAAAAATTATTAGTTATATTTGTTTTAGTTTTATCATTGATTGCCGTTTCACAAACATATATTAACATTGGAACTATTGAAAGAAACAATGAAAAGTTTTTTGTTTATGAGCTTTCACCAGAATTTTCAATTGGACCAGTTACTATTGGAATAGGTTTTACCAGTTACTCTACTGATGTTGTTTATGGAGAAATGTATTATGGTATTCCTAGCTCCACGCCAAGTACAAACATTTTGAATGCATTTGTTATAAATACCTTTGCATTAAATACTGATTTATTTGAATTTAGGTACGGGAAAGTAAAACCTGTTACTTTGGCTATGGGTTTCAATGTAAGAAAGTATGTTAATCCTAACACCAGAGCATTTGACATAACATTGAAATTTTCTGATCTTTCATTATATACACATTTGCCATATGAAATATCAAAATACATTCCATTTGAATTTTTAAGATCAGATAGTATATTTATGACAAGTTTAGGTTACAACTTAAGTTCTTTATTAAAAATTCAATCTTACCTGATTGCAGATGTTGATGCAACTGTAAGTTATACTGAAGATTCTTCAACACCAGTAAAATACGGTGGAGGAATTGCTGCTTACATTCCTATTTTAAATTCAATTAAAATAGGCGGGGAAATAGCTGCTCAATCAGATGAAAGTTTTCAAAAAATTTCAAAAGGACTCTTTGCTGGAGTATTTGCAGATTTAGGGTTAATAAATCCAATGGGAGGAATATATTACACAATGGATGGTTATATCCCATTTTTGTTTAATAAAAAATATTCATCGCTTAAGTTTGATAGTAATTTACCAAGTATGTCATCAACAGACAGTGTTTTAGGATATTTTGCAGGTGCAGATATTGATTTTGAACCTTACATAACTGGAGAATTTTATGTTTATGGATTACTAGAAAACAGTACTCCAGTTGCGGAAGGAAATGTAAGAGTTATTCTTCCAGAGTTAGGTAACTTCTCTGGACTTATCATTGACGGAACATATTTTGATGATTCACCATTTGAAGGTGGAAAATTATTAGATGAAAATACAGAAGCAATTTTAAGACTTTCTTACCCATTAATTGGAAATAATTTCGTTGCAGGAATTCAATATAAATGGGAAAGTGATGAGTGGTTTAAGAGTATATTTATAAGTAGCGTAAGTAGCTTTTAAAATTAAAATTTAATAATAAAGCTCAATTATTTAGCCCCATTCCTAAATTTGCTAGAATGGGGCTTTTTAAATTTATATCTCCAGAATATAAATTTAGTAAATCAGTTATCAATTAGGTTCTAAATATGATAAAGTTTGAATTATTCATTACACCAAAATATCATTTCTGAATAAATTACTTATATTCCATTACATTTTTCATTTGTATAAAATATTTTGCCAGACAAATATGTTCCTTTAAATCTTTTTCCCCCATTTTTTAGCAATTAAAAAAATATTTATTTTTTTACTTAATAGACTCTGGGCAAAGTAAAAAATAAGTTTAATTAGAATATAAAAAAAGTACTACACCTGCTAAAATTATTTTTGGACCAAATACAAACCAACAAGAAGATGTAACTCAACATTATTTTCTTCAATATTATTTGACCCCTAAAATTATTCAATAAAATATCTAATCTTGTCTTTGATAAATATAAAAGGATGTATATAAGAAAGTATCCTGAAAGACTTTTTAGTACAGTATTAGTTATTGAAGCAGTAAAATTGTAGAAAAAAAAAGAAAGTCTTTATCTATTATATGAAGCAAAGAATTTATGGATAGAAAAATAAATAGGTTAATATAGCATAAGGTGTAAAATAGAGTGGTATATAGAAAGACTGAAGCAGAGGATAAATATGATCGGAATGAAAGAAATGACACTAAAGACACAAATTACATATATGTAACTAGGACAGCAGTTAACAATATTAATAGACACACTCTCTGCTCATCCTAAAATGACTAGATTGATTGAAAATAATTTTTACATTGCCCGGGATTTATTTTATCTTAATTCTTTCAAACAAAAAAGATAAACTAAATTATTGAAATTTAGTTTTAAAACCCATTTTTATTCTTAATATGTTAAGATATAATAAACGAAAATGGAAAAAAATTTAGGATGTGAAAATTATGTTAGAAGAAATCATTAAAGAATTAGAAAATAATTCTAACGAAAAGAAGGCCAAAGCTAGTTATAAATTCTTAAAAGCTTTTCCTGGTGGGTATGGTGAAGGTGATGAATTTTTAGGTTTAACCGTACCTATACAAAGAAAAATAGCAAAAAAATATAAAAATTTACCTTTAGAAGATGTAGAAAAGCTTTTGCAATCAAAATATCATGAACACAGATTAACTGCATTATTTATTTTAATCCTTAATTATAAAAATAAAAAAGAAGAAGTGATAAATATATATTTAAGAAATTTAGATAGAGTAAATAATTGGGACTTAGTTGATTCTTCTGCTCCATATTTATTAGGACCTTACTTAGAAAATAAAGATAAAAGTATACTATATGAGCTTGCAAAATCAGATAATTTATGGAAACAAAGAGTTGCAATTATAACAACATTTTATTTTATCAAAAAAAAGGATTTTAAAGATGCTTTAAAAATAAGCGAATTGCTATTAAATCATAAACATGACTTAATCCACAAAGCTGTTGGATGGATGTTACGAGAAATCGGAAAGAGAGATAAAAAAGTTGAAGAAGAATTTTTAAAAAAATACTATAAAAAAATGCCAAGAACAATGCTAAGATACGCAATTGAAAAATTTCCTGAAGAAGAAAGACAAAAAATTCTTAAAGGAATATGGTGAATTTTGTATTTCAAAAAATATCCTTATAGACAAACAAAATAAAAGCCCCTTTATCGGGGCATTTTTTTGCTTGAATACTTAATTTTTAATCGAACCGGAAACCGTTGGATTTACTAAAAAAATCTGGTGGCGAGGGACGGAATCGAACCGTCGACACGTGGATTTTCAGTCCACTGCTCTACCAACTGAGCTACCTCGCCACCTTTAAGAACTTATGGTGGGTGCGGCAGGACTTGAACCTACGACCTCCTGCTTGTAAGGCAGGCGCTCTCCCTCTGAGCTACGCACCCTTATATTCTGGCGCCCCCAACGGGATTCGAACCCGTGCCTCTGGCTTGAAAGGCCAGTGTCCTAGACCGCTAGACGATGGGGGCTTATTAATCCAAAACTTCCTGCTTATTTTCTTTTCAATTTCGTGAGCAACCGATAATTATCATATCAAAAAACACTCCTATTGTCAAGCAGAATTTTTGTAACTTTTCTCTGACAAGTAAAAAAATATGTTGTTAATATAAAAAATATCTCTTTATCATATTTATAGAATTTATGGTAAAATAAATATGACATATTTTTTCAGAGGTGATTAAATGGCAAAAGGTACTGATATAATTGTAGCAATAATGATTGCTGCTATTGTTTTATTAATGATTCTACCTATCCCAGGTTTTTTATTAGACTTTTTTCAACTTTTAAATCTTTCACTTTCACTAATAATCCTTTTTTCAACAATGTATATTAGAAAAGCACTCGAACTTTCTTCATTCCCTACAATATTGTTAGTTATAACATTATTCAGACTTGGATTAAATGTAGCTTCTACAAGATTAATATTACTTCAAGGCCCAAAATTTTCTGGTAAAGTTATCAGAGCTTTTGGTGACTTTGTCGTTGGTGGTAATTATGTTGTTGGTCTTGTAGTATTTTTAATACTTGTTATAATTCAATTTATAGTAATTACCAGAGGTTCAGAAAGAATTGCAGAAGTTGCAGCAAGGTTTACGCTTGATGCAATGCCTGGAAAACAAATGAGTGTTGATGCAGATTTAAATGCAGGTTTAATTACAGAAGATGAAGCAAGAAAAAGGCGTGAAGAAATAAGGAGAGAAGCCGATTTCTATGGAGCAATGGACGGTGCTTCAAAATTTGTTAGAGGTGATGCAATAGCTAGTATAATAATAGTTCTTGTAAATATAATTGGTGGATTAATTATAGGAATATTGACCCACAAAATGACTGTATCTGAAGCTGCTCAAACATTTACTTTATTTACTGTAGGTGATGGCCTTGTAACTCAAATCCCGGCATTAATGGTTTCTACCGCAACTGGTATATTAGTATCGAGGGCAGCTTCAGAAGATAATCTTGGAAACGAATTAGTAAGAGAATTAAGCGGCGAAAAAAAGGTAATAATCCTAACAGGATTTATTCTCATATTCCTTGGAATCTTTACTCCTATTCCTTTTTCTGCCGCAATTTTAGGAACATTATTTATGATAACAGGTTTCTTAATTAAAAGCACCACAGAACCACAACTTGAAAGCATTGGTGGTAGTGCTGAAATTCCAACATCTCAAACACCAAGCGGCCCTATTTTAACTACTCCACAGGAAGTATCAGAAATTTTGCAAACTGATACTGTTGAAGTTGAAATTGGATATGGTCTTATACCTCTTGCTGATACATCTCAAGGTGGAGACTTATTAGAAAGGGTAACAATGGTAAGAAAACAAATTGCATATGAATTAGGATTAGTAATATCACCAATAAGGGTACGTGACAGTGTCTTACTAAAATCAAATGAATATGCTATATTTATTAGAGGCGCACAAGTTGCAAAATATGAACTCATGCCCAATAGATTACTTGCAATCAATCCAGGAACTGTTACTGAAAAAATACCAGGAATCGAAACAAAAGAGCCAGCTTTTGGGCTCCAAGCATTTTGGATTGATGAAAGTAAAAAAGAAGAAGCTAGTAGATTAGGATATACCGTTGTTGATCCTCCAACAGTTTTTGCAACACATTTAACAGAAGTATTAAAAAGAAATGCTCATGAACTACTAGGTACCAGAGAATTTGAACTACTTGTTGAAGGCTTAAGAAGTAAATTTGAAAAACTTGTAGATGATCTGTTTAATGTATTAAAACCATCTGATGTAAAAAAAGTTCTTCAGAGATTACTAAAAGAAGGTATTCCTATTAGAAATCTTTCTTTAATATTTGAAACTCTATTAGAATATGGTGAACAAACAAAAGATGTAATTTATTTGACAGAAAAAGTAAGAAAGGCCATGAAAAGACAAATTATTACTCCTTTAATATCACCAGATGGAATTTTACATGCAGTGGCTATTGATAACGAACTTGAAAAAAATTTGGTAAATCTTGTAAGAGAAAATGATACTGAAAGATATCTTGACCTAAACCCAGAAATTATGAGAGAATTAATTGAGTCAATTTCTAACTCTCTAGAAAATATTATGAAAAAAGGATATAATCCTGTTTTAATTTGTTCATCCTCATTAAGACCACTTATATCAGATTTACTTTTAAAATTTATTCCTGGAGTTTATGTAATATCATATGATGAAATCCCAGAAAATGTTTCCGTGCAAATCGAAGGAGTGGTTAGATTATGATAGTTAAAAAATATGTTGTAAAAGATATAAAAGAAGCACTCGAGAAAATTAAAATTGATCTTGGGAAAGATGCAGTAATTTTAGGAACAAGAAAAATTAAAAAAGGTGGTTTTTTAGGTATAGGGGCTAAGATTTTCTTAGAAGTTACTGCTGCTGTTGAAGAAAAAGAAGTAGAAAAACAAAAACAAAATGAAAACAAACAAATATATCAGTTACAAGAAATATTATCAAAAAATTCTAAAACTACAACTTCTAGTTCTGAATTATCCGAAATAAAAAAAAATGATGTACGAGCTAAAAACAATGGTTTCTAGTCAAAAGGCTGATAATGAGCCTGAATGGAGCAAAGATTTAAGAAAATCTTTATCATTTCATGATGTTAATTTCGAAATTATTGAAAAAATTATCGAATACATAAAAATAAAATATGGGAGTATAGACTTCAATGACGAAAATAGTAGGTTCGTACTATCTGAAGTTTTTTTGCCATTTATAAAAACTGAAGTTCCAGATTTAACTGGAAAGATCATGTTTGTTGGGCCAACGGGTGTTGGAAAAACTACAACACTTGCAAAGCTTGCAGCAAAAATGTCAATTAATAACCACAAAAAGGTTGGAATACTTACTCTAGATACATACAGAATCGCCGCAACTGAACAATTAAAAACTTATGCAACATTGATGGATATTCCAATGAGAGTAGCATATACTCCAAAAGAAGCAAAAATTGAACTTGAAGCAATGTCTGATTTTGACCTTGTTTTTATAGATACTGCCGGAAGAAGCCAAAAAAATGATCTACAAATGAATGAAATTAAAGCAATGTCAGAAATTATAAACCCGGACTTTATTTTTTTAGTTGTAGGAATGCAGTATAGAAGTAATGACGTAGAGTTAATTACCAAAAAATTTTCATCAGTTTCTCCAACACATGTAA
This sequence comes from Thermosipho sp. (in: thermotogales), assembly GCF_020054775.1. Taxonomy (NCBI): domain Bacteria; kingdom Thermotogati; phylum Thermotogota; class Thermotogae; order Thermotogales; family Fervidobacteriaceae; genus Thermosipho; species Thermosipho sp. (in: thermotogales). The sequence goes on from NZ_JAIHAP010000005.1 coordinate 41,627, forward strand.
TCTTAACAAAAATGGACGAAACATCTTCTTTAGGACATTTCTTAAATATAGGTCATTATATAAATAGTCCTATAATCTTTGTTACAAACGGCCAAAGGGTTCCTGATGATATTATGGAAGCAAACAACAAAGAACTCTCTATAATCTTGTCCAGAGAGGTGCTAAATTATGTTAAATCAAGCAAGCAATTTGATTAATCTTGAAAATGTTGTTTTAATTGGTAGTGGAAAAGGCGGAGTTGGAAAAACATTAATTACAGTAAACCTAGCTATTGTTTTAAAACAGCTGGGATATAAGGTACTAATATTTGATTTAGACGTTGGTTTTACAAATTCTGATGTTCTTTTAAATGTTCACCCACAATATTCTATAAATGATCTATTACTAAATAAATGCGAAAGGGAAGATGTAATCTGTTCAACTGAATATGGTGTAGACCTTGTAAGTGTAGGAAGCGATATTGAGTCAATTTTCAACTTTAATCCAGAAAATATTAAAAACTTTTACATAAAATTTGCACAAATTGCAAAAGATTATGATTTTACACTCATAGATCTTCCACCTGGCTATAATAACAATTATGCTCCATTCTTTAATAGTGCTTCACATACTATTACAATTACTACCACACATCCAACTTCTCTTGTAAACTCATATACTTTTGTTAAAATTTTAATCCACAAAGGAGTTTCATCTTCTAACATACACTTGGTTGGAAATAATGTTGAAAATTATAACGAATCTCTTGAAAATCTTAAACGTTTTTCATCGGTTTTAGAAAAGTTTACAGGAGAAAAAATGGGCTCACTAACAATTATCAAAAGACATAATCTTGTAGAAAAAAGTGTTTTTAATAGAAAACCTTTTGTCATTGATCACCCTAAAATACAACCAACTTTCGCTCTATACAGAATTGCATCTATTTTAACAAAAAAAGATATTTTATACAAAGAAAACATATTAGACAAAATCCTCTCATTTTTTAGGAGTGATCAGGAATGACTATTATTGAATTTATAAATAAAAACTTAAGTGGTATTTATTTATTAGCAAAGGATCATAATAAAAATGATTATCAAGTAAGACTAATTAATATACAAAAAACTGGAGTTGTTGAAATAGAAAGCAACGAACAGTTTAACATTGGAAAAACATTGCAATTAAATATTCCAGTAAAAGAAGCTCTACTACTTTTCGTTGGTGAGGTATTTGATATTAAAGAAAAGAGACATTTTTTAAAAACTCATGAAAAAGTTGGAATAATTCAAAGACGCAAAGAAAAAAGATATCCATACTTTAAAAGAGCTACTTTCTCTAATAATAAAATACTTATAATCGATGTCTCGAAATCTGGAATGCAAATTTTTTCAGAGAAAGAAATGGAATTAAAATCAAGTTATGAAATAGCAATAGATGATAAAAAAATTAATATTATTCCTATGTGGAGAATCTATGAAGAAGAAATATATAGAATTGGATGTAAAGTTTCCAATGAATCTTTAAATTTATGGAATAACATACTAAATATTTAGAAAGGGTGCAGCCAATGGCATCATATGTAACAAACATTCCTGCTGAAAAGGCATTAAAAATTGGCCTTCCTGGAGTTGTTGAAATTACAATGGTAAAAGAATTAGAAGGTACTTATAAAACATCCATTGCTGATATGGAGCTTTCAAAAAAAATAATTTACTTGTCTATACCTACATACAAAGGCAGGATGATCCCTATACCAAAAGGCGTAAGAATGAATGTCAAAATATTTGATAAAAGTTCCATGTTTTCATTCACAACCGTTTCCCTGGGTGTTATAAAAAGAGATAATCTTTACATGCTTCCTGTGCTTGCACCTGATGAAGTTAAAAAAACAGAAAGAAGAAAATTCAAAAGAATTCCATTATATGTATATGGAATTTTAAAAAAATCATTGGATGAAAATTCAGAAGCTATACAATTTTTAACAAAAGATTTTAGCGCTGGTGGAATTAAATTTGTTACAAATACAATATTAAAAGAAGGAGATATAATATATGTAACTCTGAATCTCGATGACGAATTACAAATAGATAATCAAAAAGCAAAAATTGTAAGAGTAGATCAAAAAACAGAAGAAGGATATCAATATGGAGCCCAGTTTTTAGAAGTTCCACGGCAACTTGAAAATAAAATGGTAAGGTTTGTTTTTCAAAAAGAAATTAAGGCAAAAAAATAGGAGGGATTATAATGCTTGAAAAATTAAATGATTCTCAGCTTGATTTTTTAAAAGAAATAGGAAATATTGGATCTGGAAATGCTGCTACCGCACTTTCCACTATGATTGGGAAAAAAGTAGATATATCTGTCCCTTCAACAAAAGTTGTACCCATTTCCCAAATTCCTTTTATCTTTGAAAATCCAGAAGAAATAGTTTGTGCAATAAAAATGAAAATGAGAGAAGATGTTGAAGGAGAAATACTTTTAATCTTGAACTCTAATACAGTCAAAGAAATAAATAAAATATTAACTGGAAGTACTTTAGAAGATATTACTAGCCTTGATGAGTTTTCTGCTTCAATGCTTAAAGAAATTGGAAATATAATGTGTGGTTCATATGTAACTGCACTTTCAGGATTTACAGGTTTCTTTATAAACCCAGATCCACCAGAACTTGCCGTTGATATGATAAGTGCGGTTTTGGCCGAAGTATCATTATCTGTATCAACAACAGAAGACTACATTCTGTTGATTGAAACCTCAATAAAAATTGAAGACATAGACAAAGAATTAACAGGATATCTGCTTTTACTTCCAAATGAGGAATCACTAGAAAAAATACTTAAAAAATTGGGGATGTGGAATTAATGCCAATCAAGTCAAAGAAAATAATTGGTATAGGCGATTATGCCATTGGTGATAAAAATACGATTCTTGTAACGTTAGGCCTTGGATCATGTGTGGGTGTATGTATAAGAGACAAAAATAAATTGATAGGTGCAATGGTACATGTTATGCTTCCTGATAGTGATGGAAAAGAAATTAATAAACCTGGAAAATATGCAGATACTGGGATTAAAATAGTTGTTGAAGAACTCAAAAAATTAGGTGCAACTACATTTGAGGCTAAAATTGCTGGTGGGGCTTCTATGTTCGAAAAATCAGCAATGGATGTGGGTAAACGAAATGTGGAATCTGTCAAAAAATGGCTTTCAAAATTTGGAATTAGAATTGTTTCAGAAGACACTGGAGGAAATCGTGCAAGAAGTATTGAATATGATATTGAAACTGGAAAACTAATGGTAAGGAAAGTTAAAACTGGTGAAAACGTGGAGGTAATTGAAATTTGATAAATAAAGAAGCATTAGTAAGTGAATATCTACCATATATAAAAAAAATTGCATACGATTTGAAAAGAAATCTTCCTCACAACGTGGAAGTTGATGATTTAATACAGGAAGGTTTAGTTGCTTTTTTACAAGCTATAGAAAAATTTGACCCTAAAAAGGGAGCAAAATTAAGGTCATACTTGCTTACACGCGTAAAAGGTGCAATGTACGACTATCTTAGAAAAATCGATTGGATGCCAAAAAATTTAAGACATGATATAAAATTAGTTGAAGACGCAATTGTAAATATGGAATCTGATACCAATGATATAGATTTTGAAAAAATAGCAAAAATTACTAATCTGCCTATTGAAAATGTTAAACGTGCTTACAATGAATTAACTAGAAAACAACTTCTAATGTTAGATAGCTACATTTCTGATGATTCCGAGTTAATTGATAAAATTGCTTCAGATGAAAATCCTTATTCATATGCAATTAGCGAATTATTAAAAGAACAACTTATTGAGGCGATAAAAAAATTAGACGATAAGGAGCAGTTACTACTAAGCCTTAGATTTGAGCATGAACTTTCACTAAAGGAAATCGGAAAAGTTTTAAATGTCACAGAATCAAGAGTGTCTCAATTACTTTCCAAGACATTAGCAAAGTTAAAGAAATATTTAGGGGGGGAATAATATGGACCCTATTGAATTACACCCAATTTATACAAGAGCAAGCGTAGAAAAATCTGCTCATTTTAGCAATTTACAAAATTATGCAAATGTTTTATCAGAAATTAATGCAAATCAATTAAAAGAAAAAATAAAAAGAGAACAAAGTTCACCAAAAGTTGTTGAAAAAACATCAAGCAATTTAATAAAAAATTCTACTGAAAAAAATGAAAGCAAAAACAATCAATTTTATAATAAAGAAGGAAAGAAAAATAAAAATAAAGAAGACATTGTCAAAACTGAAAATAATCATATACTGGATGTGAGAATTTGATCGGATATCTTTCTGTAAAAAAAATAATAGATAAATACATTGGTGGAATATTAATAATCAATGATAAGGGAATTCCAGTGGAATTTAAATACACAGAACCAATTATTCCAACAGCAATACAAAAAATCATATATGGTTCTTCGCTAGAAGAATACCTTAGTACTGAAATAATTGGTAAAACACTAATTGAAAAAATTGAAAATAAACCAGAAATTATATTTGTTGACAGTCAAGAACTATTATCACTCGAGAATGTAGTCTTTTTAGCTGAGCTTAAAACTCCTACTGATGAATCATTGGAAATAAATAATAGATATTTTAAAATAATACCATTAAAGGAAAATATTAAAGGTATTTTAATTGATATATCAGAAAAAATAGATATTACGGAACCTTTCTCACGACTTGAAAAGGCGTTGAATTACGTATGCGAATCATAAAAAATATTATCGAAACACTAAAAATGGAACTTGGATTTATAAAAGTTAATAATCTCAAACTCGAATTTTCAGCAAATACTTCTGAAAATTCTATAAATTTGAGCACAAAAACTTTAGATAAAACATTAAGAACAAAGGTTCTGAGGTTAGAATTTGAAAATAAAGTGAATGTAAAAAATGAAGTGATAGAAAAAAATAGCATTCAAATAAAAGATATCGCGTTTTCTGGAAATAATTTAAAGCTCAACGAACTAGGCTTTAAAAAATTTTCTAAAGTTAAAAATCAAACCTTAGCATTTAAAACCCCTAGTTGTACTAAAATGCCAACAGTGATAAAAGATATAAAAATATATAAAACTAATGTTTTTAATATTAAAGTTAATAAAAACTATATTTCATCAATATATACTATAACATTTTCGCCTACACCTTCCGTAAAGAAAGAAAAAATTTTAAGATTGCTGAAAAATATTATTGCCAACTATAAAAATAGCGATATTAAGTTTGTAGGTTATTACAAAAATATTCCTATAGGATATGCCTATAATATAATAATCTCAGACAGAAAATTAATATTACATGCTAAAAGTAAGGGAAAAGATATTTTAAAAGACATTGCTGTTTTTAAAATTGGTGAAAAATATAAATTGGAGGTCATTGAAGATTGATTTATGATCCAGAATATCTCTCAAGACTTACAACTTTAAAAGGAAAAAGAAAAGTAATTGTTGATATCCTGAAAAGTATTAAACATATGAACTCAAACAACTACAAAATATTAATTAATAATTTAGAAAATAAAAAACTAAAAGAAAAATTAAAAAAAACAAATATAAATTATTTTATCATTTATACCTCAAACCTATTACACGGAAACGGAAGCATAATATCTAGACTAAAAATGTTTAAAGAAATAAACATAGAGCCAAACGAAATTGGTGAAATATTGTTTTGGGCTAACCCTAAAAAGTTTCCATTTCCCGATACTTCCGAAAATTACGATAAAAAATATTTTGAACAAAAAAATAAACTACTAAAAAAATATAAGGTATCAGATTTTCTCGAATTATATGTTATCGAAAGTCTTAATAAAGAAACTTTTTTAAATGATATCATTTCTGAAATAAATTCAATTACTTTTCAAAACATAGATAAAATTAACTGGATCAGAGAAATTATATATGAACTTGATCCTGTTTCAAAACAAAAAGTTAGAGAAAAAATATCAATCCATCCATATCTGAAAAGAGCTCTTTTTTCAAAACCAATAAGTCCTGTAATTTTAGACGGCAATAACATCGCTTTTTGGTCTATACCACCGTCCACAAAAAACATTTATAACCTTCTAGAAACTCTCTCAAAAGCCAAGGAGTTTTACTTCCCATTTTATATTGTTTTTGACAAAAACGCTAAATACATGTTCAAAAATGATGGTATATTTAATTTACCAAACGTATACTTTCATTCACCAGCAGATGAATTGATTATTTCACTAGCTAAGACAAAAAAAGGAAAAATTATATCAAAAGACAAATTCAGAGATTGGGATAAAAATATTAAAAAGTTGATTTTAGAAATCTAATTTTTTAACAAAAATATCCGGTTCTTCTCCATCTTTATAAACTGAAAAGAATAAAAGGCCATCACTTACTGTAGGATAAAATACATCATAATTAATATCACTAGTTAAACATGTAACACTAGATGTATCCAAATCTTTCATCCAAATTCTATATATTCCATCCCTATTAGACGTAAAAAACAATTTGTTTTTATAGATCACTGGATCGTGCTCGTTGTAAAAACTATCTTCCACTTTTAAATTTTTCCCATCCACATATTTATATATACCAAAATTTGCACCATTTAAAGAGGTATAATATACATCTCCATCATAAACAAAAGGTGTGAAAACCATATCTCCATAAACATCTAAAACCTGTTTTTTACCATTATAAATGTTTGCCATTATCATTACATTTCCTTTTTCAGTATCTTGTATATATAAAACATTATCATTGTCATACCACACAGGGGTATACGATGGTAAGTTACTGTCAGAAATCTTTTTAATTTTTTTTGAATAATCACTAACCCCAAAAGGCATAGTATATATACTCCAATTTCCATGCAATGAACCTTGAAATAACAGCATTTTCATATCCGGTGAAAACTTTGGATAGTACTCACTGCTACCCCAAACAGGCAAAAGTGTGATTTTCTCATTTTGAATATCAATATATGCTAAATTTCTATTTCCACCTAATCTATCAGTTATGTAAAGAAATTTCCCATCTTTAAAATCTCCATATTCATCAACACCTGGATAAAATGTTAATCTTAAATAATTGTCAAAATCTCTTCTTTTAAGTTTATATATTGAAATTTTTTCTAGAGGATAATAAACTATTTCCTCTAAAAATGTACTATATTTTTTATAACCTTTTGGAGAATAAACACTACTTACAATATAGTCAAAATCCTTGTATGTTGCCTTATATAAATTATTTGTTGAATCATAAGTTAAATAGAGATTTACATAATAATCACATGTTAAATCTGATGAAGAATTAATAAATTTGACGTAATCTTTATATTCACTATATTCTTCATTTATAAGATTACTTGCATCAACAAGTAAGCTATATGTTTCTGTACTATAACTAGTTATTACACCAATAGTGTAAGAAAACAAAATATAAGAAACAAAGGAAAAGGCTAAAATTAACACTCTCTTCATGTTTCATCCTCCAATATTTTTTTTAATTCTTCCTCTTCATTAATTGACGGGTTATCTAATTTTCTACAGTACAATTCATTCATAACTTTTCCAATTTCAACAGAATTTTTCACATTCATTTTTTCTTTTAAATAATTTCCAGAAATGCTAAGCTTTGTTGAAAAAACCCTTTTTAAATATTCTACAAAATATTCTTTAGAATCCTCATCGTCAATATACGACATTATATGCGCAGTTGTTTCAGCTGAAGGTTTACCTATTACTTTATAAATATCTGAAAACCTTATTTTATATTTTATCATGTTTAAAAGAGGAGGCAATCTTGTCTCTGTCGCTTTTATCTCATCTATAAATTTTTTAGGAATACCATATTTTTTGATAACCTTTTTTAATGTATCAATATCATAATATTCAAGCAAAATCCTCAGTAATGAATAAAAAACATTAATCTTTTTATACAATTCTTTTATAATTCTAAGGTTATTAAACAAATTTTCTAACTTTTTTTCCATAACAGATGTAAAATAGGTTTTAGGAAATATGTGTTTTAAAATCTTTAGCTGCGCTAATCTTTTTATTGCATTTAACGGCTCTCTTTCTTCTAGAATTTTTTCTAACTCCTGTCTTATCCTTTGTCCACTAACTTTTTCAAGAAAACCTCCATTGAGTGTTTCATTTAAAATCCTCAATGTTTCTTCTTCTATTTTAAACCCAAATCTCTGCTCAAACCTCACAGCTCTAATTATTCTTGTTGGATCTTCAACAAAGCTTAATTTGTGCAATACTCTTATTAAACCTTCTTTTAAATCTTTTCTTGAATCGAAAAAATCATAAAGTAATCCAAATTCTTTAGTATTTAATTTTATTGCCATTGCATTAATAGTAAAATCACGACGATATAAATCCTTTTTTATGGTACTAATATCTACTTGCGGTAAATCAGCTGGTTTTTCATAATATTCTGTCCTAGCTGTTGCTATATCTATCCTAAAACCATCTTTAAAAAACAGCGACGCTGTCAAAAATTTTTCATGTTCTACCATCTTAGCTCCTAACTGCTTGCTTGCATACTTTGCAAATTCTAATCCGTTTCCTTCAACCACAATATCTATATCATAATTTTCTAATCCTAAAAGTAAATCCCTAACAAAACCTCCAACTACATAAACAGGCATTTTTTTATCTTCACCATAGCTTCCAATAAGTCTTAAAAGATTTAGTATCCGACTAGGAATTCTTTCAACCATCAAATGTTTAACATCTTCAAATTTCAGTGTTGATTCATTTCCTTTTTTCAACTCTTTTTCATCAAGGTTAAGTAAATCTGATCGAGTAATTATTCCAACCAAAATATTATTTTTATTCAAAACAGGTATCCTACCAACATCGTTTTCAAGCATTAGCTTTTTTACCTTAAAAACCGGATCATCTTCATACACGGTAACAAGTGATGTAGTCATTATAGACTTTACCGGACGATCTGAAAAACCATGCCTCATTGCCTTATCAACTGCTTTTCTTGTAACAATACCAACTAATTTATTACCTTCAATTATTGGGAAACCTCCATGCCCCGTCAAATTCATCATTTCATATACTTTACCAATGCTTTCATGTGTAAAAACTGTCCTAACAGGTGATGTCATTATATCTTTTGCCCTTTTAGAAAAATTTATAAATTTTGGAAGAACATTTTTTAATTTATAAATTACCTCATCCAAAGAAACATTTTGAAGAGTTGCAGAACCAGCTTTTTCATGCCCGTTACCACCAAAATATTGCATTATTTTCTTTATACTAATATCATCGTTTTTTGTTCTTCCCACCAAAAAGACCTTTTTCCCCATTCTCACTACAACTATTAAAGTTTCTAAATCTTCAAATTCCCAGAGCTTATATGTAATTACATTCAATCCACCAATAAATTTCTCAATCTCTGCTTTAGCAATTGCAATTTTGTAATCATATACATTAAAAGTTTCAACATTCTCACTTAACAAATGCAGTAATTCTTTTTGTTCACTATTTAACTCAAAACTTATAAATTCTTGAACCCAATCAAGTCTTGCTCCATTTTCTAACAAAAATTTTGCAGCTTCAAGATCTTCTGCACTCGTTGTATCATACAAAAAATTACCAGTATCCTCATATATTGCAATTAAGAATAGAGTTGCTTCCTCTGGAGAAATATCTATACCATTTTCTTTTATTTTTAAAACAAAATAACTCGTTATTGCTCCAATTTCAAAGCTATTTACTTCTATTTTTTCATCTATTAACTTCAATTTTGGATGATGATCATATGCAACTATCTTAGTATCATCAGTTACTTTTTCTAAAATCTTACTTCCAACTCTATCTAAACTTGCCGTATCCACAAGAACAAGCTCTTTTAAATTTTCATTGATTTCTACATCCCTAAAATATTTAAATTCAAATAATCTTAAAAATTCTTCAAGATTTTGTTGAAATCTTCCGCTAACTACTATTTCAAATTCTGGATTTATTTTCTTAAATGCATATGCAGATGCAAAACCATCAAAATCAGGAGTTCTATGTGGAGTAACTATTTTCAAAATATCACTTCCCGTTTTTTCAAAACATTCACAGTTGAAGTAACAATTTCAACATCACCATTAACCGTCAAGAGAGCATAAAATAATTCACTTCTTCTTTGAAATTTTTTGCCATGCATTTTCTCTACAACAGGTTTCCACGAGCCACAATTGATATAATACTTTGGATTATTTGACACGTTAAAAATATTAAATGTATTTTTATGTATGTGTCCCATAATAACCCCATTGACTTCTTCTATATCATTTCTATAGTCATACCCTACAAAATGTTTTTCATAATTAATCCGGCCTTTTAATACCTTTTTAGCCTTTTTTATCAAATAATCAGTTCTTTTAAATTTTCTCAAATTCATTATTACCCTTACGATTATTTCACCTAACTTTATACCTCCAAAATTATTCAAAAATAACTTTGAAAAATTACTCCAAAAAGGATAATTGGTTTTCATCCATTTTTTTGCTTCAAGGCTTTTCATCATTCCTAAAAACTCTTCCATCCAAAATCTCAAAAGATCAATTCCTAAGTCATACTTCTTAGACACTATCTCAAACCAATCAAATAAATCAAGGGTAGGGCGAACATTATCATAATCTCTTAAAATCTCGCTTGGTACTTTTCCATGCACCTTTTCATCAAAATTTTTTATCATATATCTTACTATATATTCACCAAGTGGTGGAAGTATTTTTCCTGTTGCTTTATCTACAGCAAATTTATTTACTGGATCAAACTGATTACCGTGGACAACTAACATTTTTAGAGTTTCGTCATAATGATATGGCTTTATAGTTAAATTTGGAATTTTCTCCAAAAGCTTTTCTGATAAACCCTTATTTTTATAAATATAATAATCGTGATTTCCAATTATATAGAAAATTCTATTACCGTTTTTAGCAAATTTTCTTAAGCTCGAAAAAACTTTTGGATGTTTTATCTCAATTTCTTCTATAATATCAGAACTAACGCTTTGAATAGATTCTTCATAATTAAGCAAATCAAAATCTAACTTTGAACTACTTTCAACCAGTTCAAATCCATCGCCAACTATAAATAAATCTACATTTGAAAAATCAGAAAAATCTAGCATTAACTTTTCAAAATGCTCGTCGTGTTCAAAATCATCCTTTGCGCTCCCATTTCCTATGTGCAAATCACTCAAAAATAGGTACCTTTTCATTCTAATTCACCTTCATAATTTAAATAGTTTATCAGGCTTTACAATATGAACATCAATGTTTTTTAATTCTTCTTTAAAATTTTCGAGAAAACGCTCAGGCCTTTTTCCGTATCTTCCAGAGATGTGATACAAAATTAATGTTTTAATTTTGGTGTCTTTAATTAAATCAATAATGTCTTCAAGAACCGCATGATTTTTATATTTTCTATCTTCCTTCTTAAAAAATGTACATTCATGAAATAAAATATCCGTATCAAAAACATCCTCTTTCTTTAAAAGATAAGTATCACCAGATACTGTTAAAATTTTCTTTTCAAACTTTTCAGAAACATAACCACTTCCATACTTTCTTGAAAGTTCAGCAATTTCTTTTTGACTTAGACTTTGAAATTCTTTTTTTAATCTCTTTCTTACCTCATATAAATGATACCCAAAGCTTTTTTCACTGTAAGTATGAACCACAGAAAATGCTTTAATGTACTTTGGCTGATTTTCTTCTCTTAAATAAACAATTTGGCCATCTTTTAGCGGAAATACATTTAAATTAAATCTTAAATCAGAATTCATCTTTTTAATAAATCTCAAATATTCTTCAATTCCCTTATTTCCTATTGGATAATAAATGTTTAATTCCTTTTCTCTATCTCCCATTGCATTATTTCTAGTATTAATTAAAGCCCACAATCCAGAAATATGATCTACATGGCCATGAGTTAAAAATATATGCTTAATAGCATATATTTTATTATTTAATAAAGTTGCAACTCCTTCACCAGCATCAAATAATATTCGCTCAGGTGAATAATAAATCCAAGTTGTATATAAAGCTTTTGAATATGCTATTACATTCAATTTTTACCCTCCTGAACTACCTCTACTTTAATTTTGCCAGTAATTCCCTCTGGTAACTTTACTGTTATTTCATACAAACCAAGCTCTTTTATTGGCTTATTCAAAACAATATGTTTTTTGTCAATATCTTTTCCCGTTTTTTCAGAAATTGCCTTAGCAATATCCGCATTTGTAAGTGCACCAAATAATTTCCCGCTTCCACCAGTTTTTACAGGAATTTTGTACAAATGCTTTTGTAAAAGTTTTAGCAACTCTTCACTTTCTTGCTTTATTTTTTTCTTTTCTTCTTCTTCTTTCATCTTTTGTGCTTTAAGCTGCTTCATAACAGCAGGAGTAGCTTCTAACGCTAAACCTTTTGGTATAAGAAAATTTCTAGCATATCCATCAGAAACATTTTTTACTTCCCCTTTTTTACCAATTTTTGCAACATCCTTTAATAAAACAACCTTCATTTAAATCACCTCCGAAAATCTTTTATTACTATTCTATCGTTTCCTGAATAATCCTTAATTACATTCCAGTCCTTTTTTCTAAAAAAATCTCCTTGATCATGTCCTATTTCCATAACTACAATTTTTCCATTTAGATCATAGCTGCTTAAAAATTCTCTATAAAAATCTAATCCATCTTCTCCTCCAAATAAAGCTTCCTTAGGTTCAAACATAACTTCCTTTTGAAGGTTTGAATTATTTTTAACATAAGGTGGATTTGATACAATAAGCTCAATCTCATCATATTCATTTTTGAATGGTTCCAAAAATTTACCTAATCTTAAATCTAATCTATCAATTACTCTGAACTTTCTTGCATTCTTTTTTGCTATTTCCAAGGCTTTTTTTGAAATATCCGTTCCAAATCCAACACAATTTGTTTCAAGTAATATAGAAATGATTACTGCCCCACTTCCAACACCTATTTCGGCGACTTTTTTTATTTTCTCTTTATCGATTACTTTCAATGCATTTTCAACAAGTAATTCTGTTTCAGGTCTTGGGATTAAAACTCCTTCTTCTACATAAAAATTATGTTTATAAAAGCTTTTTTCATTTAATAAATATGATAATGGAAATCCCACTAATCTTTTATTTAAAAGATCAAAAAAACTTTGCTCACAAAACTGATATTCAGGGTGAGCAACCAAATATTCTTTAGTTTTACCAGTAATTTTTTTTATAACAAGATAGGCTTCCAATTCAGGAAGCCCTCTATCTTTGTAAATTTTTAATGCTTCATAAACCGTCATATCCCTAACTGAGCTCTTACACTTGGATCAACTCTATCAGGAGTCCAAGGTGGATCAAAGGTAAGTTCAACTTTTACATCATTTATTCCTTCAATTTCTCTAAGTTTGGTTTCTGCATCTTGCAAAATTAGACCTGCAAGCGGACACATTGGAGTTGTCATTGTCATTAACACATACACGTTATCATTTTCATCAATCTTTATTTCATACACTAATCCTAATGATACTACATCCAATCCAATTTCAAAATCAATTACTTCTTTTAACTTGTTATAAACCATTTCTTCTGTTATTTTTCCCATAAATATCACTCCTTTTTATTATCAAATTTTTTTATTAAATCTGCTATATCATTAGCAATAATTGTTGATTCATCCATATCTGGACCTTCAACCAGAACTCTTACAACTGGTTCTGTTCCAGATGGTCTTACTATAACTCTATAATCTTTAATTGATTTTAATTTTTCAAATACTTCTTTTGATTTATAAACTTCCTTATCATTAACCTTTACATTTATCATCACTTGCGGATAGTCAGGTATTAAATTCGACAAATCAGCCAATCTTTTTCCAGAATTTACCATAGCTGATAACGTTTCTAGTGCTGTAATAAGCCCATCACCTGTTGTAGATCTATCTAGATAAATTATATGACCACTTCTTTCTCCGCCCAAAGTTATATTTTCCTTTAACATCTCTTCCAAAACATATCTATCTCCAACTTTAGTTCTTACTACATCTATTGAATTTTCATTTAAAAATCTTTCAAGTCCCATATTAGACAAAATTGTTACCACTACCTTATCATTCTTCAAACGCCCTTCTTTTTTTAACTGTAATGCTGTCAAACCTATAATTTTATCTCCATGAAATTCCTGACCATTTTCATCCAAAAAAATACACCTATCCCCATCTCCATCATGCAAAATTCCAATCTTTCCATTAACTATGTAATTTTTTATGTTTTCTGGATGAGTTGAACCACAATCTTTATTTATATTAAAACCATCAGGTTCATTATTAACAACTTCAATTTTTGCTCCAAAATATTCCAAAATTTTGGGATTCAGATTAAACGTTGCTCCGTTAGCAACATCCATTACAATTTTTATTCCTGACAAATCTAAATTCTTATAAAGTTCCTTTATATAATTAAAATACTCTTCTTCAGCCAACCTATAATCTATTACTCTTCCAACCTTTTCAAAAGAATTATACTTTACATTTTGCATTTCATTTTCTATACGTTCTTCTAAACTATCAGGCAACTTATAACCCTTCATTATTACCTTCAATCCATTATATTCAGGAGGATTATGAGATGCAGAAATCATTATTCCTGCTGCATCTTCAAGTTTGGTTATTAAAGCAAGTGCTGGAGTCGGCATTATTCCACACCTATATACATCAGCGCCCGCAGAAGTAATACCAGCAATAAGAGCTGCTTCTAACATATCACCTGAATTCCTTGTATCTTTTGCAATAAAAACTTTTCCATTAACCATGTTTCCTACAGCATTACCAAGTCTAAAAGCTAGCTCTGGAGTTAGAAATTCATTAACAACTCCTCGAATTCCATCTGTTCCAAAATATCTCACTGTTCTTCCTCCTTGTCCAATATATACACCGAATCTTCTCCATCCACTTCACTTATCCTAACTTTAATAGTTTCTCTTTCCTTTGAACTTGGAATATTTTTTCCAACATAATCTGGGCGTATAGGAAACTCCCTATGACCT
>NZ_JAIHAP010000053.1:0-13402 GCF_020054775.1 Thermosipho sp. (in: thermotogales)
GAAGCAGGTCCCAAGGGTTAGGCTGTTCGCCTATTAAAGGGGTACGTGAGCTGGGTTCAGACCGTCGTGAGACAGGTCGGTCCCTATCTGCTGCGGGCGTAGGAGGTTTGAGGGGGCTCGCCCATTGTACGAGAGGACCTGGGTGAGGGAGCCACTGGTGTACCGGCTGTCCTGCCAAGGGCATACGCCGGGTAGCTACGCTCCTAAGTGATAACCGCTGAAAGCATCTAAGCGGGAAACACGCCCCAAGATGAGACCTCCCATCCCGATAAGGGAGTAAGGCCGGTTCGAGAAGAGGACCTTGATAGGCCGGTGGTAGAAGCGCAGCAATGCGTGGAGCCAACCGGTACTAATCGGCCGAGGCCTTCACCTCTATCAACCCTATGCATTTTTGAGCGACCCAGTTTTCCCGGGTGCCGATACCAAGGCGGGAACCACCCGGTCCCATCCCGAACCCGGCCGTTAAGCCGCCTTGGGCCGATGGTAGTAAGGGGTTCGCCCCTTGCGAGAGTAGGTAGTGCCCGGGATTGTTTAATTTTTGTAATTTTTTGTTACTTTTCTTATTTTATAAGTGTGATAAAATTGATTAGAGATTCTAAATTGGGAGTGTTGAATGTCATGCTTGAATTGAGAAATGTTTCACATGAAGTTTCTGGTAAGAAGATTTTAAATAATATTTCTATGAAATTTATTTCAGGACGCAAATATGCAATCTTAGGAACAAATGGTGCTGGTAAAAGCACGATAGGATATGTTATGATGGGACTTGATGGTTATAAACCTACTTCAGGTCAAATTTTTTTGAATGGTAATGATATTACCAATTTTAATGTTTTTGAACGTGCTAAAGCTGGAATAACTTTGATGTGGCAAGAGCCCGCAAGATATGATGGACTTACCATTTACACTTATTTAACTCTTGGTGGAAAGTTGGATGTTACAAAAGATGAGGTTGAAGAAGCTTTGGAAAAGGTAGGGCTTTCTCCAAAGATTTATTTGAATCGTTTTGTTGATAAAAGTCTTAGTGGTGGAGAAAGAAAAAGAGTTGAACTTGCTTCAATTATTTTGTTAAAACCAAAATTTGTTATTTTGGATGAACCCGATTCTGGTATCGACCTTATGAGTCTTGATATGATAAATCAAGTTATAGATTTTATTGCAGATTATGGTGGAACACCAATTGTAATTACTCACAGAGAAGAAATGGCTTACAATACTGAAGAAGCTTATTTGTTATGTGCTGGAAAGATTTTAGCTAACGGTGAAACAAAGCAAGTTATCCAGATTTTTAAAAATATTTGCGATACTTGTGATCATCCAAATTCGCCTGTTAGTAAGGAGTTGAAAATCGATGGACGTTAAAAGAGAATATGAAGCTATTGTTAAAGCTGTTGAAAAACTTGGAACTGATGCTTCAAAATTTTTGGATAAAAAAATAGCTTCAATAATAATTAGTGGTGATAAAGTTTTAGGATTAAATAATGTTGAAGGTATAAAACTTGTTCCTACTCAAATAGAAAATGGTGTACAGGTTGATATGGAAATTTTAGAAAATGCACATATTCCACGTCCTATACATGTTTGTACGGGTTATGTTGAAAAAAAAGGATTTCAAAAGGTTATTTTTAACATTAAAGTAAGAAAGGGAGCTAGAGTAAAATTTCTTGCCCATTGTGTTTTTCCCCAGGCAGAAGAATTTGAACACAACGCTATTTCAAATGTTATAGTTGAAGAAGGCGCTTATATGGAATATGAAGATGAACATTATCATAGTGATAAAGGAACTATAAAACTTATAACCAAAACAAATGCGGTTGTAAAAGAAGGTGGAGTGTATAAAAATGTTTTCTCTCTTACCAAAACAAGGGTAGGAAAATTAGATATAGTCATGGATTTAACACTTGAAAAACAAGCCGTTGGAGAGTTATTTTCAAAGATTAAAGCAAGCAAAACTGATGAGGTAAATATAAATGAAATTTTAAGGTTAGAAGGAGAACATTCGAGAGGAATTGCTAAAACAGTTGTAGTAGCGTTAGATAGTTCTAAAGCAAAAGTATTAAATGAAGCATATGGAAGTGCACCATATTCAAAAGGACATATTTCGTGTGAAGAAATCACAAAAGGTTCAAATGTAGATGTTTCAACAATCCCAGTTTTAAAAATTGATAACGATTTATCTGAGTTAACTCATGAAGCCTCAATTGGAAGGGTAAATCAAAAACAACTTGAAATGTTGATGGCCAAAGGTCTAACTGAAGATGAAGCAACGGAATTAATAATAAAAGGTCTTTTACATTAGAATTTGTATTAAAAAACATGACCTACGATAGTTGCAGGTCATGTTTTTATTTTTAATGATTATGAAATTTTTCTTTGACTTGATATTCTTTGTCTTCTATCTTGTTTTCAAGGAATGCATTAATTATATCTTTTACACTACCACTTGCTCCTCTTATAACTTTAATTCCTAATTGTTCAAAAAATGAAATAGCTCTTTGACCAATTCCTCTAACAATTATGACGTTAACCCCTTTTGAGTATAGGAAATTAGGAACATCTCCTGGACCGTGTTCTTCAAGCGAATTGTTTTCAATTCTTAATTTCTCTTTTTCTGTGTCATAGAATGCAAAAAATGGTGAATGACCAAAGTGTTCCGAAATTTGTGAATTTTCTCTGTTATTTTCAATAACTGGTATTGCAATAATCATTATTTCTCCATCCTTTAATTATTCTTCAATGTTAATTTTATAACAATATTTATTATATGTCAATATCTTTATTTAGTAATTTTTCTTTATATTTGAAAAGCTAATTCCATCAATTATATTATGAATTATTATAGGATAGATGAGACTTTTAGAATAAACAAGAGAAAAACCTAAAATGATAGATATAATAAATCTTGTAGGTAATAAATTGAAGAATAATTTCCAAGATTCATTTTTGGTTAAAACATTTAATAAATGAAATAAGGCAAATAATAGACTTGATAGTAATATTGCTGTTATAGATGAGTATTTTAATTTTAAATAACTTTGAATTAATCCTCTAAATAAAAATTCTTCAGTAGGACCTACTAAAATCCAGAAATAAATTATCTGCCATTTGCTTTTAAAGTAAAGATATCTAAAATTGTAAATTTTTGCATTTTTTGATGTTATATATGCAATAATGAATAAAGGAATTCCTATAAATGTAAGAATTAACAATCCTTTTTTTGTATCTCCAAAACTAATTCCCATATCAACCAGTTTTAAATTTAATACTCTTGCTGAAAGTATGGAGTATAATATAGTTAGGATAGCAAATAATGAATGCAATTTAAATGGATCTGATATTCTTACTACTTTTACAAATATTTTTGAAATTAAAATGTAAAAGAGTAATATAAATATTGAAATAGTTATATGCAAAATTATCACCTCAAAACTATTATATATCAATTAAGTAAGGAGGCGTTTTATGTTATTACTTTTAAAAAATTTAAAGGTCTTTACACCTTATTATATTGGAAAAAAAGATATTTTAATAGCAAATGGAAAGATAGAATTAATTGAGGAGAATTTAGTAGTACCATTTAGTAAAGTTTTGGATTTAAATGAAAAGATTGCAGTTCCAGGTTTTATAGATGCTCATGTTCATATTATAGGCGGAGGTGGCGAGGGTGGTTTTCAAACAAGAACACCTGAAATTACTATAGAAGAACTTGTTGATTCTGGTATAACAACGGTTATTGGATGTCTTGGTACAGATGATGTTACAAGAAGCATGGAAGATTTATATGCAAAATCAAAACAACTTGAGGAACTTGGTATAACAAGTTTTATTTATACTGGTTCATATAGTGTGCCAGTAAAGACAATTACCGGAGATATAAAAAAAGATTTGGTACTTATAGACAAGGTAATAGGGGTAGGAGAGATAGCAATATCGGATCATAGATCTTCGCAACCTACACTTGAAGAAATAAAAAAAGTAGTTGCTCAAGCTAGAGTTGGAGGTTTAATATCTAATAAGGCAGGTGTTGTAAATTTCCATGTTGGAAATGGAAAAAACGGTATAGATTTTTTGTTTGAAATAGCAGAAAATACAGAAATACCTATTTATCATATGTATCCAACTCATGTAGGAAGGAGCAAAGAGCTGTTTCATAGGGCAATAGAATTTGCAAAGAAAGGTGGATTTATAGATCTGACAGCTTCTGAAAGTGTAGTGGATTATTTAGAGATTGCAATTAATGAAGGAGTAATTGATAATTTAACTATGACTTCTGATGGGCATGGAAGTTTACCAAAGTTTGATGAAAATGGCAGGTTAATAAAGCTTGATGTTGCAAGCACAACCGTATTGTTTGAAAGTGTAAAAAAAGCTGTTGAAAGAGATTTAAATTTTGAAGAGGTTTTAAAAACTATAACGATTAACCCTGCAAAAGTTTTAAAATTAAAGTCTAAAGGTAGAATAGAAAAGGAAACTGATGGAGATATCGTTGTTTTGGATGGAAATTTAAACATTGAAAAAGTAATAGCAAGAGGTAAGTTATTGAAGGAGGTGCAGAGTTAATGTTTGATATGAATGAATATACGGAAAATGGGCAAAGAATCCTTATGGCTGTTTCTGATATTTTGACAAGATACAAACAAAATCAGATGTCATCTGAGCATATTTTACTTTCTATTTTGGAAGACGATGAAAATGCAGCAAAGGATATTTTAAAACACTTAAAAGTTGATATTACAGAGCTAAAAAGAGAATTAGAGTCATTTATTTCAAGGTATGGTGTTAAAACAAATGCACCAACAGGTCAGATATATATAACCCCAGAGGCACGTCATGTTCTTGAAGAAGCAAAAAAAGAAGCAAAGAGAATGGGAGATGAAAAGATTGGATCGGATCATTTATTACTTGCTATGACATTGATTCCAGAAAGTATGACTTTTAGAATTTTATCAAGGTATGGAGTAACACAGGATAAAGTTTATCAAGCAATAAAAGAATTGAGAACATCTGGAGTAACATCAGAGGATGAAAATGTAGATGTTTTAACAAAGTTTACAGAAGACTTAACTGAACTTGCAAGAAAAAATAAATTACTTCCAGTTATTGGTAGGGATAATGAAATTTTCAGAGTAATGGAAATATTGGGAAGAAAATTAAAGAACAATCCAGTTATAATAGGTGATCCTGGGGTTGGTAAAACTGCAATTGTTGAAGGACTTGCGCAAAAAATTGTAGAAGAAAAGGTCCCAGACTTTTTGAAAAATAAAAAGATTTTAAAGCTTGATCTTGCAAGAGTAATAGCTGGGACAAAGTTTAGAGGGGAATTTGAAGAAAGGCTAAAAAAAATAATTGATGTTGTAAAAAAATCACCTGATGTAATTTTGTTTATTGACGAAATCCATACGGTTGTAGGTGCCGGTGCAAGTGAAGGTTCAGTTGATGCAGCAAATATTTTAAAACCTGAGCTTGCAAGAGGAGAACTCAGATGTATAGGTGCAACAACTGTTGAAGAATATAGAAGATATATAGAAAAGGATAAAGCACTTGAAAGAAGATTTCAACCTATATACGTAACTGAACCAAGTATAGAGGAGACTATAGAGATTTTAAGGGGATTAAAAAAATCATTTGAAGAATTTCACAATGTTAGGATAACTGATAAAGCTATAGAATATGCTGCCAAACTTGCCGCAAGATATATTACGGAGAGATTCCTGCCTGATAAAGCAGTAGATTTGCTTGATGAATCAGCATCGAGAATAAAAATTTTGGGTAAAAAAGAGGTAACTGAAGAAGATATTGCAAAAACTGTAGAAATGTGGACAAAAATACCAGTTGGAAAGATGCTTGAAGGTGAAAAAGAGAAGTTAAAGAATCTAGAGAAAATAATACACGAAAAATTTGTAGATCAAGAGGAAGCAGTAAAAGTTGTTTCAAGTGCAATAAGAATGTCGAGAACTGGGATAAGAAACTTAAAAAGACCTGCAGGCGTATTTTTGTTTTTGGGTCCAACTGGAGTAGGTAAAACTGAACTTGCGAAGAGACTTTCAGAAATATTATTTGGTTCAAGTCAGAGTTTAATTAGAATCGACATGAGTGAATATATGGAAAAGCATTCAGTTGCAAGACTTATAGGTGCACCTCCAGGATATGTTGGACATGAACAAGGTGGGCAATTAACAGAAGCGGTGAGAAGAAGACCGTACAGTGTGATATTATTTGATGAAATTGAGAAGGCAAATCCAGAAGTTTTTAATGTTCTTTTACAGGTGTTTGATGATGGAAGACTTACTGATGGAAAAGGTAATACAGTAGATTTTAGAAATACAATAATAATTATGACAAGTAACCTTGCAAGTGAGGAGATTGTTAGAGCAATAGAGCAAAATAGAGAGGATGAAATTTCTACAACTGTAGAAAAAATAGTTAAAAACAAACTTAAACCAGAGTTTTTAAACAGACTTGATGCTATAGTAATTTTTAAACCTTTGAAAAAAGAAGATGTCAAAAAAATTGTGGATATATATTTGGAGGAATTAAATGAAAGGTTAAAAGAAAAGAGTATAAAGGTAATTCTTGAAGAATCTGTAAAAGACTATTTAGCAGAAGTTGGGTATATTCCTTCAATGGGAGCAAGACCTCTTAGAAGGTTATTTGAAAATACAATTGAATTCACTATTTCAAATCTCATTATTGATGAAAAATTAAATGAAGGAAATACAATTACATTTAAAAATACTGAAAAAGGTATAACTTATGATATAATATAATGTTGGAAACTGTTCCAATATGAAGAAATTTAAGAAGGGTTTTATAGTAAAATTATTATTGTAATACTTTAAATAAAGGAGGGGAAAGTGTATGAAAAAGCTTTTAGTAGCTTTATTAATGGTAGTTATGGTTTTTAGCGTTTTTGCTGTAAAAATTACTATTTGGACTTCAGAAGCACAAGCTCCAATTTTGACAAAACTTGCTGATGAATTCAAATCAATTTATGGTATTGACGTAGAAGTTGTGCAGGTTAATTTTAACGATATAAAATCTAAATTTTTAACAGCAGCACCAGCAGGTGAAGGTGCAGATATTATTGTTGGTGCACATGACTGGGTTGGAGAACTTGCAGCAAATGGTCTTCTTGAACCAATCCCTGTTCTTCCTGAAAAAGATCAATATTTACCAACACCTCTTCAAGCATTTACCTACAATGGAAAGTTGTATGGTATTCCATATGCATTTGATGGACCAGCTTTGATTTACAACAAGGATTATGTTGAAGAACCACCAAAGACTTTCGATGAGCTTATAGAACTTGCAAAACAAATTCAAGAAGAATATGAAGGTGAAGTAAGAGGTCTTGTGTACGACTTTAAAAACTTCTATTTCAGCAGTTATGCAATTTTCGGATTCGGTGGATACGTATTTGGTGAAAAAGATGGGAAAATAAATGTAAAAGATGTAGGTCTTGCAAATGAAGGAGCAATAAAAGGTATGAAACTTTTAAAGAGACTTGTTGATGAAGGACTTCTTGAATCAGGTGACAACTACAATGTGATGGACAACTTGTTCAAAGACGGACAAGCAGCAATGATTATTAATGGACCATGGGCCGTTCCTGGATGGAAAGAAGCAGGTATAGACTTTGGTGTTGCACCAATTCCTGATCTAGAAAATGGTGTTAAACCAAAACCATTCTTTGGTGCACAAGGTTTCATGGTTAATGCAAAATCACCAAATAAACTTTATGCTATTGAATTTTTGACAAAATTCATTGCAACTAAAGATGTAATGTACAGAATTTACCTTGCAGACCCAAGAGTTCCATCAAGAAAAGATATTCTTCCAATGGTTGATGATGTAACAAGAGCATTTGCAGAATTCCTTGGAAACTATGGTCTTCCAATGCCAAATGTTCCAGAAATGGCTGGCGTATGGGGAGCAATGGGAGATGCACTTTCAAAGGTTCTTGACCAAGGTGTTCCAGTTGAACAAGCATTGAAAGAAGCAGTAGATACTATATTGGCAGGAATTAAATAATTTGAAAACTGAATAAAATTCGGGGGGAGTGTATTCCCCCCGTTTTTATCGGGAGGAGATGTAATGGCAAAGTTCTGGAAGTTAATAGGCTATTTGTTGTTGGCATTGTTTAATGCTTTTTCAATTTGGGGAGCATTATTTTTATTTTCAAGAGGTTTTTATGAGCTTTCTATAACATTTTTTGTTTTGATAGTTTTAATAGATTATTTTGTGTTAAATAGTAGGGCATATCCTTATAGATACATGATACCTGCAGTAATTTTATTGTTTATTCTAGTTTTATATCCAATAGCATTTACCATAAAGACTGCATTTACTAATTATGGAACAGGGCATATTATGACTCGACAGGAAGTTTTGGATAGATTACTTACAGATCCAGTTTATACATACGTACCTGATAACGCAAAAAGCTACGATTATCAGATTTTTGTAAGATACAATGGTATAGATCCAACTGAAGATTTTAAAATGATAGTTGTGAATGAAAATGGAGAAAAATACATTGTTGGAAATATAAAACCTGTTAGAATGCAAGCAGGAAAAATGATTCTTGGAGAAGCTGAATTAATAGATATGGAAAAAGTTCAAACTATTATGGAAAATGGTAAATTAATTGCAATAGTTGAAGATGGTAAAACATATAATTATTTTTATTCGCCAAGTGATAAGGAGACCGCTATTAATGAAGTTTTCTTTAAATCAAAAATAGCATTTCCTATTTTAAGTAAGGTAGAAATAGTTGATAATCAAAGAAATAGATTATCACTTAGGTTCAGCAGTGATGGAAGTTTAAAACTTGTTCAAATAAAGCATCTTTATAGAATGGCACTTTCCGAAGTTGTTGAAAATGGAAAGACTGTTGTAAAAACTACCCTTGTAAATGATAGAACCAATAAGCCATTATTGGAAGAAGAAGGAATGTTTTATGACTTTGATGAAAAAGGTGAAAAGGTTCCAGTTCTTGGATATATTTCATATGTAGGTTCAAAGAATTTTACAAAGATATTTACAGATCCTACTGTTTCTGGACCATTTACAAAGATATTCTTGTGGAATTTTACATATGCGGCACTTAGTGTGTTATTTACTTTTGTAATTGGTCTCTCATTTGCACTTGTTTTGAACAATAACACACTGCGTGGAAGAACTATATATAGAACCTTGTTAATTATTCCTTGGGCAATTCCAGCATTTATTTCTGTTCTTATATGGAAAAATGGATTTTTCAATGAAACATATGGGGTATTTAATAGATTTATTGTTACCAACTTGTTTAACGGAGATCCAGTTAAGTGGATGACAAATCCATTCTGGGCAAAAGTTGCTGTTTTAATAGTTAATACCTGGCTTGGATTTCCATACATGATGACGGTTAGTTTAGGAGCACTCCAGAGTATCCCTGATGAACTTTATGAAGCTGCATCTATAGATGGTGCATCAAAACCAAAAAGATTCTGGAAAATAACGTTTCCATTGTTGATGACAACAATTGCGCCACTTCTTGTAGGAAGTTTTGCATTTAATTTCAATAACTTTGTAAATATTTATCTTTTAACAGCAGGTGGCCCTGCTATTCCAAATACAACAACACCAGCAGGCGCAACTGATATATTGATTTCGTATACGTATAAACTTGCGTTTGAAGCAGGACGTGGGCAGGACTTTGGTTTTGCAAGTGCAATATCAATATTGATTTTCTTCATAGTTGCGGGTATAAGTTTTGTTAACTTTAGAATATCAGGCTCCTTCGAAGAGGTGAATAGATAATGGTTGTAAGAAAAAGAAATTGGCTAACACATGCAATTTTAATAATTTTAATAGTTGCAATATTGTTTCCTGTAGTATGGGTTGTATCTACATCACTAAGGCGAGATAATGCAGCTTTTTCATCAAAATTGTTTTCATCGAGGATGAGTCTTCAAAACTATAAAGATTTGCTATTTCCCGAAGACAATGTTTTAAGGCTTTTAAGTGACATAGAGTCAATTACAACTAATTCAAGGCCTTATGATGAAAAGCCAGTTGAATTTTTGGTAGAAAAGTTTGATAAAGATATAGAAGCTTTAAAGGCGTATTCAAAAGAGTCGAAAGAATTAATAAGTGTAGTAGACAATGAGTATGAAACAATAAAAAGCTATTTGTCTGAAAATTCAGATAAATTAATTCAAACAGTTGTTGAGCAAGTAAATAAACTAAATGAAAAGATAAATATTGAAAAATCTGATAATAACCAATTAATTGGCGTTGCAATAATATCTTTGTTGGAAGAAGGAAGGATAAATGAGAAAGATGTTCAGGAATTAAGTTTAGGGTTTGACTATAAAGATTATGAAGATGTGTATGTAGAAGAGCTAAAAACAAAACTTGATAATATTGAAAGTCTAAAAAGACAATTGCAAGAAGATCAAGCAAAATTGAATCAAATAAAGAAAGATCTTGATTTTTATCAAGAGGAATACACAAGACTTTCTTTAATAATTGATAACTCAATTATTCCACAGTTTGAAAGTTTTAACAAAACTCTGCAGGTTGCATATGATTTACTAAATAATCCATCAAATCAGATAATGGCAGTTGTTTCAGAAAAAGATGCTGTTGAAAACTTTGAAGAAGTTTATAGCATAGTAGAAAATATGCTTGGAATAAATTTAAGCAAGGAAAGAAAAGCAGTTGTAGACAAAATGTATGAGAATATGACAAAGGTAAAGATGTTATGGGATAATTTTACATTGAAAAATTCTGCAAATTATGCTGATTTTATTTCATTAATTAACCAGTTTAATTTAAAAGCGCTTAAACAGGTTAGAGAATCATATAACTTGTTAAAAAACTTTTCTGAAATTGAAAGAGAATATTTAAAACTTTCAAATGAGTATATACTTTTTGCTAACAAAATTGTTAGTAAAAATCAAGATTTAGAAGAACTCACTAGAAAATATTTAGAGGAAGAAAGAAAATATCTACCAGCTAAAGCATATATCATGTCTTTATTATTAAAAGATGACATTGAAAGCTTTATAAATAAAGTTGAAAAATATACCTTACCAAAAGATATTAATAAATTGTACCTTGCAGTAAAAATTCTTTCAAGAAACGTAAATGACTTTTTAGGTTATGTAGACGATGATGGCTTAAAGAAAGATGTAAGATCTAATATTAGAAAACTTGATTGGGTTGCAACCTTGAATGATTTTAGGAAAAAGTATGAGAAATTTGCAAAAGATGTAAAGGAATTTATCGATGAGTTTGATAAATATATTAGCTCTATAGAAAGTACTGGAAAAGCTGCAATCTACTCATCAAAAAATGGGGTTAAGGTTAGAATAGCGGCACTTCTTCAGTTGTTTACAAAAGTTCAATCAGAATATCCTGCAAATATTGCATCAAGTATGAGTATTGCTTCTAAAGCGGCAGCTGATCTTGTTGACCAATTTCCTGTAAATGATCTTGATAAATCATTTAAAAATGTTGATAAGAAACTGTTCAGATTTGACCAAATTTGGAAACAGAAGCAAAAGTATTATCTTTGGAGATGGATCTTTAATAGTGTTATAGTTGCTGGTGTTGTTGCAATAATTACTACGATTGTGAATGCACTTGCAGCATATCCGTTTAGTAGAATGAGATTTAGGGGAAGAAAATATGGAATAATGTCACTTCTTTTAATTCAGATGTTCCCAGCTATTATGTACATGATTGCTTTGTACGGATTTTTAAGCTTTATTGGAAGATATATTCCTTCAATAGGGCTCAATACATTAGGTGGACTTATATTTGTGTATCTTGGAAATATTGCATTTAATATGTATCTTATTAAAGGGTTCTATGATACAATTCCAAGTTCTCTTGAAGAGGCTGCAATGATAGATGGTGCAACAAGGTGGCAAACATTCTGGCGAATAGTAATACCACTTGCATCTCCTATTCTTTCAGTTGTAGTTATTCTAACGTTCATGGGTACATTTAACGAATTTGTTCTTGCAAAGATTATTCTCCAAGATGTTGAAAAGTATACATATGCGGTTGGACTTTGGACATTCTCCAGCGGGCCATTTGAAACTGAATGGGGACTATTTTCAGCAGCTGCACTTGTTGGAATGCTTCCAATGGTTATATTGTTCCTTTCAATGCAAAAATATCTTGTTGGAGGTTTAACCAAAGGTTCTGTTAAAGGTTAATACTTATATATAAAATAGAATGTTTGAAAAAGTCCTCGGATGTTGTACAATATAATATCCGAGGACTTTTTTCTAGGGAGGGATTATGTGGATAAGCCAGTATATGAAAAAAGCATAGTTTCATTTATTAATGTACTTTTGAAGCATTTTAAAGTTGAAACAAAATATAGATTCGATGAAATGGAGGATATTATTCTTCCGCAAATAGTTGGAAAGGAAAAAATAGTAGTAATTATCTTGGATAGTTTAGGATACAAAAAATTAAAAGAATTGAATGTTGAATTTGAGAAAAGTATAAAGCTAAGTAGTGTTTTTCCAACAACGACTGTGGCTGCAGTTAGCAGTTTGCTTACTGCGATGTCTCCTCAAGAACATGGACTTTTAGGATATATTCAGTTTATTCGTGAAATTGGAAGTATCATGAATATGATAGATTTTAGTTATCCAGGATTGCCAAATAGCAGTTTTGAAACTATTGTAAAGAAAAAGATAAAAAGGTTGCCGAATGTGTTTCAAAGTTTAAAAAAGGAAGGTTATTTTGGAGGGATACTAACTTCACATGATATTGTAAATTCGGGCTTGTCATTTTTAATTCAAAAGGATGCAAACATATTTTCTTACTATTCAACTATTGATATGTTTGCAAATTTACAAAAGCTACTAGAAAGTGATTTTAAAGGCCTTCTTTACGTTTATTATGGAGTATTAGATGGTATTGGTCACAAAAAAGGACCTGATAGCATATCTTACGAAAGAGAAGCAAAGTTTCTGCTTGAAGAGATAAAAAAATTAAAATATGACAAAAAGACGCAGATTTTTGTTGTGGCAGATCATGGAATGATTACAACTCCTAGAGAAAAGAACGTATTTCTAGGAGAAGAGTTATTAAAATATCTAAAATTTCCGCCAACTGGAGAAATGCGTATGATGTATTTTTATACTAAAGAGAAAAAAGCCAAAGAATTAATTGATTATTTAAGCGATAGATACAGCAAAAGATTTGAAATATATCCTTCAAAGCAGCTTTTAAGCGAAGGATATTTTGGATTTGGAAATAAGAATCTTGAGGTGGAACATAGGATTGGAGATTATGTTCTTTTAGCTAAAGATAACTATTCTTTTACATATACATATACTGGAGGAGAGCAAAAGCTTTTGGGAATGCATGGTTCACTTACATATGAAGAATT
>NZ_JAIHAP010000054.1:0-12748 GCF_020054775.1 Thermosipho sp. (in: thermotogales)
AGAGATAATCCAAAAACTCCAGCAGCTTATCATCAAGAGATTTCTCTTCTCCAAGAAGTATGTTTTCTTTAACCGTTCCCTTGAATAAAATCGAATGTTGAGGAAGATAACCAATTCTGCTATAATACGAATTTATCTCGATTTTATTCAGTGGCATGTCGTTAACAAAAACATAGTCCTTTTCTATACCTAAAAGCCCTAGAATGATCTTTACTACCGTGCTCTTTCCTATTCCACTTTCTCCAAAAAGCCCAACAATTTCACCTTTTTGGGATGCAGTTTGAAGTTTTCAAGCAACAAAGTCCCACTTTTGTAAGAAAAACTTGGTATGTATATCTTCAGCGATTCGATTTTTCCATTCAAGTGTTGTTGCCCGGCAGTAATATCGCATCTTTTTGTAAACGGTGTTTCCAAAATTTCTGAAAGTCTTTTGGATACAACTTTTATCTCTTGGCGATGTATGTTGAAATCCCAGAAGTTTCTAGCAGAATAGTAAATGTAGTTTACCACCATCAATACCGCCACCAAACCACCAGCTTGCATAGTACCTATTTTCATTTGATAAACTCCTTCGATAATTGCTATGACATAGCCACTATTAAAGAGTATAGCAAGTGGTATGTTAAATAGAATAATTGACTTTACTCGTCTGATATCATTCTTTGTATACTCATCATTGAACTCCTTAAATTTTGTTATAGAAAATTTTTGTTTCAAAAACACCCTGAACATCTCCATACCTTGGATGTATTCCTTCAGCCTGCTCACAAACTCTGTCTGTGACTCAAGAGCTTTGTGTGTTAAAACTCTAATCTTAGGATTCACGTAGTGAGCCAATACGAAAAAAATCACCAAAAGAAGGATTGATACAACAATGGTCAAGGGATTTAAAAAGAGCCCAACAGTTAAGGCAAATGAAAACGTGGGTAAGTCTTTCATGAAAAACACTAAACTTGGATAGAAAAATTTTTGAATTCTTTCCGTATCTGAACTAATGTAGGTTAACAATCTACCTGTTTCTAATGAAGAAATCTGGTTGAAATTATTCTGAGCAACTTCAAATATAGTTTTCCTTAGTGATGAGGAAAAAAACCTCATTCTACTTTCAAAGATGTAATACGAAATATACATTAAAAATTCCTTCAATAGATTTACCATTAGAAGCAGTATTATTTGAATTTTGAACAGATTGCTCGAAATACTCTTAGTCAATATGGAGTTAATTATATTTCTCGAGAGCAACGGAATGGGAATTGTCATCCCTGTTGAACAAATAAGCAACAAAAAGGCAAAAGCCAGGTATAAAAAATGTTCTTTAAACAACTGCAATATCTGCTTTTTAGTGTATTTTTTCACATTCATATATCTCCTTTAAAATTCTTTTGGAATAAAACAAACTTATTGAAAATTTTTGTATTCAATTTATAATCAGTAGGCTACCACAAAACATTAAAAATACTTAATAAAAATATATTACAAATTAAACCGTTAGCCAGTGCATCAAAGTAATTTTTTTCCAGAAAATAAATCGACTGTTCTGTGTCCACCACAACATAAATATTTTATGGGGCAATCTAGACAAAGCTCTTGAACAATAGGCAATCCAAAAACTGTTTAAGATCGAAACTGATGAACCATTTCCTTTAGTTTTTCCTGTTCAGTAATGTGATAAATTTCAAATCTATACCTTATTAATTCACTGCAAGGATACAAATAACCATCTGGACCAAGAGACAATTGATTGTAAAGCACAGAACAGTTATATCTTTTAAGTTGACTAGCAATCTAAATTAATCTCCTCAGCAAAATAAATTTTAATTTTATTACAATTAAATAAACATTATATATTTCTTATTTTGTATTTTACTATATCTTATATTGTTTTCAATTTTTGTCTTTTCTGAAATCCTCTTTATAAGGGCATTCACAAAACAAAATTTTATGGAATCTTGACTAATTGAATTTTTTTAGGTATAAATATAAAGGGAGCTTAGAAATGAAAGTCATAGAGAGCTTGAACGATATTTTCAAGTATGGTGCGTTTTCTTTGCCGGCGGTGAATTATCTATCTTGTGAAGGAAATATTCAAAAAGATTGCAGGGAAATTCTCTGCATCTTGAAGCTTGCATGGAAAGGCAAATTCAAGGAAGCACTCGAGAAAATAGACAAAACTTTAAAAAACTACAAGTCTGAAACAGTAAAGTATATTCTTTTAGCGAACAAACTTGTGTTTTTAAAATATACAGGTCAACTAAATCTGGATTTGTACAGGTACTTGAAAAGAAAACTTCCTAAAATGTCAAAATCTATAAGAGATACTGTTATCGTTACTTTGATAAGTTTTGAAGCAGATAAAGTTAATTCTCTGCGAAAAGTACGGGTGTGGAAAAACGATTACAGAAAATCCACACTCTCATTTTTGTATCTTTCTCTGGCGAGAAGAGAGGCAAGTTCTGGAAGATTCTCTAAAGCTGTACATAATTACATACAAGCCTATAAACAGGCTAAAGAAATTCCTCATCCTACCTGTATTGTTTCCTCCTTGAACGATCTTGCATGGGATATTAAAGAAAAACATCCAAGGCTCGCCTACAAAATTTCTCAAGGAGCCGCTTTTTGGCTTGGATATTACCGTGAATCACCTGGTAATCTGTTCGGTGTAATAGATACCCTGTTCGTGACCGAAAAAATAATCAACGCTTTTTCCATTTACAAAACATCGAAGATCATAAAATCACTAGAAGTTCCAAAAAGATACGAGAAGCTTTTGAAAGAAGCTGAGAAATACATTCCAAAATTTGACGCGTCGATCTATGTAAACACAAAAAGTTTGAGAAAGTCCATAAGAGAGCTTATAGAACCGTACAGAAAAGAGAAGGTATCAACCGGAAGAATATCGGAGATAATAACCACGAAGGAGAAAAGGATCCGGGGCAACACGTTGAGAAAAATATTGGACGGAAAGAGAGTGGAAAGTTTAAAATTTCCCTACCCCTTGTACAACGAATATATAAAGATATTGATAAAAAAGCAATTTGAAGAGGCGCTGAAAAAATTAAAACAAATTCCTCTTTCTGAAAGAGAGCGATTTTTTATATGCACATACACAGCGCAGGTTGAAAGAACAAAGTTTTATCTGTCAAGAAAAGACAAATTTAAAGAAACCTACAAACTGCTTGGGGATATCGAGAAATTTGGGAAGCACATGGCAAGAAGATACGAAACGATGAATTTTGTGGTAGAAATGATAAAAGCGCACCCTTATGTGGAAGGGCGAAAAGCGGTAGTTAAGAAAGCAATAGATAAGATAGAGATAAAGAAATTAAGGAAAATCATTCAGAGATATATAGAACTTGACGAACCAGACAGAAAACTAATAGACAGCTTTTTGAGAAACTATGGCAGATATGATGGGATAGAGCTTGGGATAAGCTTGAAGGCACCAGAAGTGGTAAGAGAATTTGCGAAGAAATACCAACTAAAGATACAACCAACGATTTTAGCATTCTGGTGTGTGGATGATAAAAGAACAAGAGGAAGATTGGAGAGAGTTTTAAGAAAAATATCTGTTTGAAACATGAAAAAGTGAGAAGGCCATAATTAGTATGTTATTATAATGTTTTTGAGAAAAGGGAATGAAAATCGCATTGACTTTGCTAAGAAAATAAAGTTTTTCTCCAACAAAAGAAAGATTGTAGTAAGATAGTTAATGATATAGACCACAATGGAATTTACTGGCAACACGAGATGCTAGAATAAAGAAAAAAGATGTTTTGATCGATACTAACTTATTCGTCGAATCATTCGCTTCGAGGGAATTTGGAATTTTATCATAACCATTAGCACAATTAACATGATAATTCCGGATTTTTCACAGCAAAATATAGATGCGTTCTTGTCGAAGAACAGGCTAGAAGATCTTTACCCTATATTTCTTAAAGAGTTCCAATATGAATAAATTTTCACGGTGAGTGTAGGCATCAATCACCTCAAAGATAAAAATAGGATAACTGAAACTCAAGTCAAAAGACGTTTATCAGTACATCACATCTGCAAAGTACGATTTTATTGTTGTAAGTTTTGATAATGATTTCGATAAGCTCCAAATGAAAACATCCACAATTTGGAAATCATAAAGGAAAAGTGGCAAATGGAAAAGGTTTTGATATTTAAACTTGTTCAATTAATTAAACGCAGAGAAATTTAAATAATAACTAATAACTTTCGAAAAGGTAAAAGAGTGATAG
Organism: Thermosipho sp. (in: thermotogales); assembly: GCF_020054775.1. Lineage (NCBI taxonomy): Bacteria > Thermotogati > Thermotogota > Thermotogae > Thermotogales > Fervidobacteriaceae > Thermosipho > Thermosipho sp. (in: thermotogales). The sequence goes on from NZ_JAIHAP010000054.1 coordinate 4,248, forward strand.
AGTTCTATGTGACAATTGAAAAAGATAAATATGGTTTTTACTCAGGAAAAATTGTGAAAATCTCTGAATGCTATTTCCAAAGTAAAATCATCCAAAAATTAATAGATATAATATAAGTAAAAAAAGTATTGGAAAAGAACCTGTCGTTACTTTTTTAGAAGTCAGAAAATCGTTTTTGTGAGTTCAAAACTTTAAAATAGTAACTGGCATGAAGGTAAAAGAATAAAAACACTTGAGGATATAAAGAAAAATCTGAAAAAACAAATAAAGAATATCAAGCGAATTCAAGCAGAGATAATTGTTTCCTTCGGTTCTTAGTTCGAGAGGTTTCATACTACCAAATCTTTCCTTATCTCACAAAAAATCAGTTCAATACTTTTCTATAGCTTTTATAATACATATTCTTGTGTAGCCAAGCTTCCCAGTATCTTTAGCCTTTTAAAAATAAATAAAATTTGTTTAAAACTCAACTTCAACACAACTTTTATATTTTAAAATTTTGAAAAATATATTTTTTCATGACATAAAAAGTATACTCGGAAGGGTGATATGAGACTATAGGAAAAATCAAGTATTCTTTATATAGTTTAATTATGTTCTACCATTTTTGGTTGTTGAATTGTAACACAATGTATCATACCTCCATATTTATATAATTCTCTAACATCGATACCTACAACTTTTCTTTTAGGAAAAATATTTTCAAGTATTTTTAAAGCAACACTATCATTTGGATCATTATATACCGGTACTAAAACAACTTTATTTGCAATATAAAAATTTACATATGAACCTTTATACCTCAAGTTTTTTCCATTTTTCAAAGTCACATTATTTTTTGTAAGCGGCAAAAAAACAAAATCAAATCTCTTCCCATTGCTATTTTTCGCAGAATATAAAATTTCTATATCACTTTCTGAAAGTCCCCATTCTATTAAATCTTCTCTTTTCATCGTTATTATCTTATCCTTATAAACTTTTGCAAAACCATCAATGTGAAAATCAGTGATGTCAATTCCTTCAACTCCTTCTAAAATTACAAACTTACTTGCTCCAAGATACTTATTTAAATAAAACTTTAACTCTTCAACTGACAAATCCGGATTTCTATTTTTATTTAAAATAGCACTTTTGGTTAATAAACATGTACCATCATCTCCCAATTCCACAGCACCACCTTCAAGAACAATATCTTTAAGATTAATTACTTCCAAATTTAATAATTTTCCTATAAATTTTTTTAAGTTTTTATCTCTATTATATGGTACTTTCCCTCCCCAACCATTAAATCCAAAATTTAATACCACTAAATTTTTATTTTCATCGTATACAAAAAGAGGCCCAGTATCCCTTATCCACACATCATCTGTTTTATATACAAAAAACTTTACATTTTCCATATTTGCATTAGACTTTTCTAAAATCTTTGACACTCTTACTTTTCATTTTTATCGTATACAATAATGCATACTTTCTCTGAAAAACTTAAATGCTTTGCCATCTCAATCCATATTGGCTCAAGTTCATCTCTATACTTTTCTCCATATGTATGTTCATGAGGCCAAACAAGCCATGTAGCTTCATGTTTAAAATATTCTGCTGGAAATTTGTAAATCACTCCAGCGTAAGTTAATAAAAAATTGAAATACAAAAGGAATAACAAAATCTTTTTCATAAAAATCCCTCCCACAGTCATTTTTGACTATTTAACTCTAAGGGAAAAATACATAAAATTCAATTCTTATACAATTTTTATATATTTTTATATAAAAAAACAAAATTTTATATAACTTTATATCTCAAGATTATTCAAAATTTTGAAAAATTTATTTTTTCATGATATAATATATACAAACGTATACTTGGAGGGGTTGATATGACACTTGAGGAAAAACTAAGTATTCTTTCTGCTACAGCAAAATACGATGTTTCATGCTCTTTTGGAGAGAGAAAAAAAGATTTTGTGTATTACAGCGTAGCAAACGGCAGATATGTTCCTATATTAAAAATATTATTTTCAAATGCATGCATATACGATTGTGCGTATTGTATAAACCGAAAATCAAATAACATAAAACGTGCAAGTTTTACAGTAGATGAAGTTGTAAAACTAACTGTGGATTTTTACAAAAGAAATTACATAGAAGGTCTTTTTTTAAGTTCGGCCATAATAAAGGATTCAAACTATACTATGGAGCAATTGATAAAAGTTGCAAAGAAACTAAGAGAAGAAGAAAAATTCCCTGGCTACATTCACTTAAAAATAGTTCCAGGAGCAGATGAAAAGTTAGTTGAAAAGGCTGGAATGTACGCAGACAGGCTAAGCATAAATGTAGAATTTTTAAAAAAAGATGCATTTTCTATCCTTGCTCCTGAAAAAAAGCCAGAAGCAATACAAAAACCATTACAAACTTCTTCAATTAAATATCTTCAATACATCGAAGAAAAAAAGAAATACTCACATGTAAAGCCTTATTCTCCTTTGGGACAAACAACACAGATAATAGTTGGAGCGACTAACGAATCAGATAAAAAAATTATAGAGTTTTCAAGCAAACTCTATAAAATATATAAGCTTAAAAGGGTGTATTATTCTGGATATATAGCCATAAATAAAGATAAAAGGCTTCCACAAAGGAGCGAAAATTCTTTAAGAGAGCACAGATTGTACCAAACAGATTTTCTCATAAGATTCTACAATTACTCTATAGAAGAAATTTTTGATAACTGTGAAAATCTTGATTTAAATATCGATCCAAAATCTTTGTGGGCTCTAAAACATCCAGAATTCTTTCCAATAGATATATCAAGGGCAACATTTGATGAATTAATAAGGATCCCCGGAATTGGTCTTAAATCTGCCAAAAAAATAATCATGTTAAGAAAACACGGAATACTTAACTTTGACACTCTAAAAAAGACAGGAATTTCTCTAAAAAAAGCAAAAAACTTCATCACTATTAAAGGAAAAAATTTTAAAGATTCAAAGATTTACATGCCCTTATTTGAATTTTCTCAAAATGGGTGGGATTTGTAAATGATGGTATCATACGACGGGACTTTTAATGGACTTTTTAAACTCATTCAATTTTGCTATAAAAACAACATAATACCAGATTTTGTCTTAAAAAAAGAAAGGAAAATATCAATTCTTGTCGATCTTTCTGAAATTGAATTTACCAAAAAATTCATACACGACAGCTATATTTTTCTACCATTTCTTTCTGAAATAAAAAATATTGAATCGCTAATTATAAGATACGTTGTTACAAAAAATACCTTTTTAGAAAAAACTCTTAGAAAAATTTCTAAAGATGTATTGACTGAATTTGAAAAAATTAAAAGAAAGCTCTACTTTTTAGAACACAACGGAGTATTTATATCTTCATTTTCCTCTAACTCGAATATAATAGATCTTTTATTCTTATACTTTCTTGAAAGACTAAAAAATGAAAAATTCATTATATACGATGAAAAAAGAAAGATCGTTATTAGTTATAATAACCAAACAAGAAAAGTATTAAAAGAAAATAGAGTAAATCTTTTTGTACAAAACTACGATCCTACTCTGCATCTTTGGGATATATATCAAAAAAGCATTACCGCATAACTATTTTCCCCTTTTCATTTTATACATTAAATCATCTGCTTTTCTAATAGCGTTGTCTATATTATTATCTTCAATCTTTGAAATACCCCATGAAAATGTTGGTGAAAACTCAAAGGATTTTTTAAACTCTTCAAGAATTTTTTTCATTAAATCTTTTGCTATACTCTCATCTTTGTTTTTCAAAACAACTAAAAACTCATCTCCACCCATTCTAACAAGAAGATCTGAAGAGCTAATATATGACTTAATTATACTTGAAAGTTTTTGTAATACCTTATCTCCAACATCATGACCCAGTGTGTCATTGATTTGCTTAAATTTATTTAGATCAACAAAAACCAATACATCTCCTTTTTTCAAAAAGTTACTATTTAAAACTCCCCGGTTGTATGCACCAGTTAATTTGTCTATAATACTCTGTGCGTATAATATATTTACCTCTGTAGATTTTTCTTTATATTCAAAAAGAATGTTAAACACAAAACTTAAATATATAGCTATTACACCGTATGGAGAAAAAAACCTAGCCGGCACATTTAAAATCATAACTAGAGCATCGTGAGATACAGTTATTGCAAAAAATGATGAAAAAACCATATCAAGAGGTATATACGCTCTAAAAGTTATATATACTAAATACAAAGAATCAATTATTAAAAGAGGCGATGCATATGTTGAAACTAACTTTAGTTGATAATCGGAAAATGTTAACAAACCAGAAACTCCCGCAGCAAGATTTAAAATTGACACAACTTTTGCAATTTTACTAACCTTTGAGAAATTATAAAACTCAAATCCAACTATTATCAATAAAAGCGAAAAATATGCAGATGATACAAATATTTTCCTTAATGGAAACCAAAAACTTTCAAATGACAACAAATCAAAAAGCCAGACCGTTGCAAAAATACTCGAGAGTCCAAAATAAACGTATGCATTTTTCCGCAAAAAATTTGTGTTTTTCGAAAGCATTAAAAGCAGTATACCAAGAGTTAACACAAGACCTATCGATATATTTATTAAATTATCCGTTAAAAATCTTAAAAAGACATATTTTTTCCTTTCGCCTTCTTTTATTAAATAAAAACTATCAAGCCCTATTGAATAAACTCCGCTAATTTCAACTTCCAAGCTATTTATCTTATCTGGAATCTCAAACAACATCGGCACAAACCAAGAATGCGCATTTCTATCGTTAAATCCATATTTTCCAATTAATTTCCCTGAAGAATAGACTTTAATATATGAACAATCAACATATGGGAAATATACATAACTATATCCATTTGGAATTTGAAATTTCAAATGGAATGTCCTTCTTGAATTTAGAGTTGAAGAAATCGGAAGAGAAATTCCATTCTCCGCCTTTACTATTTTTACTCCTTTAGGATATGATAAATAATAAAAGGATATGGGAAAAAATGCAAATATGATAAAAGCTATCAAAAAGTATTTTAGATAAAATCTAAACATCAAAAAAACGCCTCCCACGTTTTATTTTAACACAAAAAAGCAGGATTTTTATCAAAATTCAACTTTTTACAAACTTAAAAAAGACTGATATAGTTTGACATAAAAAGAAAGATAGAATATAATTTTAGTGTATCGGGGTGTAGCGCAGTTGGCTAGCGCGCTTGCATGGGGCGCAAGAGGTCGCTGGTTCAAGTCCAGTCACCCCGACCAAAAGGCCGGGCTAACCGGCCTTTTATAGTATATAATATAGAAAACCATCATAGGTTAAGGGAACACCGGTGAAAGGCCGGGGCTGCCCAGCAACCGTAACCGGGGACGAAATCCACAGGATGCCACTGGGAGTATTTCCTGGGAAGGCGTGGAGAGTAGGTTGATCCGGGAGCCGGGAGACCTGCCTATGATGAAAGTCACTTCCCGAATGCTAGGGCATTTCGGGGAAATTTTTGTTTTTATTAAGGTGAAAATATGAAAGGATGCTACTTACTATTAATTGAATTGCCAATAGATACCAAAATAAAAAAATGGAATCTAAAAAAAGGTACTTACGTATATGTAGGCTCTGCTATGAACAATATTGAAAAAAGAGTATCTAGGCACCTGTCCAAAAATAAAAAGTTGCACTGGCATATTGACTATCTTCTCGATAAATCAAACGTAAAATCAGTTATAATGCTTTCTTCAAAAACAAAATGTGAGGAAAAGATTTCACTCTACATGTCTCAATTTTTTACAGGTCCAAAAGGGTTTGGCAGTTCAGATTTAAAAGTACAGACCAATCTATATTATATAGATAATTTCGATAATTTTTCAAAAATACTTTCAAACATACTCAAGGGGGAATTAAAATGAACGAGGCAGGATATCTTGAAGAACTTGCTAGTAAACTTTTTAAAATAAAAAAGCAAATTCCATTGCCAATGTTCAAGGACAAAAGAGTTTATGTATTTGCAGCAGATCATGGAGTAGTACAAAACGGAGTTTCTGCGTATCCTAAAAACGTGACCTATCAAATGGTTTTAAATTATTTTAAAGGTGGTGCAGGTATAAACGTCTTTGCAAGACATATGGGGCTTAAATTTTTTGTAGTAGATAGTGGCGTAGATTATGATTTTGAAGATAATCCTTCATTGATAAAAATGAAAGTAGGATATGGCACAAAAGATTTTTCAATGGGGCCTGCAATGACAAGAGAAGAAGCAATTACATGTATTGAATATGGAATGAAAGTTGCAAAAAAAGCTATAAGCCAAGGAGCAGATTTACTTGTAATAGGTGACAAAGGCATTGGAAATACAACAACAGCAACCGCAATATTTGCTGCATTTGGTTTTGATGTGGATAAAATAACCGATATTGGAACACCTATTCCTCCTTCTTCTGTAATAAAGAAAAGAAATATTGTAAAGAAAGCTTTGAAAATAAATAGGCCAAATCCAAATGATCCAATTGATGTTCTCTCTAAGGTTGGTGGATACTGCATAGGTCAAATGGCAGGTTTCATCTTAGAAGCTTTTAAAAATAAAGTCCCCGTGGTTATAGACGGATTTCCAACAACCGCCGGATTTTACCTAGCGTATAAGATAAATGAAAGAGTTTTAGATTACGCCTTTTTCGGACATTTATCAAAAGTAAAAGGGCATAAAGTCATTTTGGATAGCCTAGGTGTAAGGCCTATCTTAGATCTTGATATGAGGCTTGGTGAAGGAACAGGTGCGGCATTATCCGTTTATTTAATAGAAGCCGCTATAAAATACTTTAACTTTAAAAATGAAAAGGTGAGATCATGATAACCCTTATAACAGGAGGCGTAAAATCTGGAAAAAGTAGTTTTGCTTTAAAGTTATCAGAAAACTTTAAAAAAAAGGCATTTATTGCAACTGGTGTTGCTTTTGATGAAGAGATGAAAAAAAGAATAGAAAAACATAAACAAGAAAGAATAGGTTTTGACACTTTTGAAGAACCAATAGAGGTCTATAAAATCATTGAAAGTCTAAATCAAAAATATGAAGTTGCAATACTTGACTGTCTCACAACCTATCTTGGAAATCTATATTATTATGAAAAAGATATAGAATATTATACAAAAAAACTTATTGATTCACTAAAAAGAGTTAATTACAACTTAATTATTGTCACAAACGAAGTAGGATGGGGAATAATACCAGAAAATAAACTTTCAAGAAAATATGTAGACAACTTGGGACTGCTCAACAAAAAAGTTGCTTCACTTTCAGATAATGTTTATTTAATGGTATCGGGGATAGGGGTGAAAATAAAATGAAAATAGGAGCCACTTCTTGGCTTATTCCAGGAGGTTATCTTGAAAATGTTAAATTAGTTGCAGAGATAGTCGATTTTGTAGAACTTCTTGTTTTTTCATTTGACATGGAAACAAGACATATGCTAAAAAATGAACTTCCAGAACTTTATAAAATCTCAAAAAAATACGGACTAGAATACACCGTACACCTTCCAACAGACTGTATAAACAACGTCGAAGATGCATTTAATTTTTTTGAAGAAAGTAATTTACCAATATTAAACTATGTTGCCCACCCAATAGATTGTATAGAACCTTTATTGAAAAAATCAGACAAAATTTCCGTGGAAAATCTAAAAAAAGACATTTTAATACACAATAGAACGGTATTTGATATAGGTCATCACATCTTAGGTATGAAAGTAACAAAAGAATTTTTCGAAAATACCGTAGAATTTCATTTAATGGGGGTAAAAGGAGATCAAGATCATCTAAAACTAGACAAAGAAACACTTTTGCTTTCAAAAGAATACATGAAATTAATGCCAAATCTTAAATATATATGTTTTGAAGTCTTCGATCTAAACGACTTTTTAGATTCCTACAACCTCTGGAGGGAAAATTTATGATAAAAAATTTTCTTCTTTCACTTTCCTTTATCTCAAGACTGCCATTAAATATTAATGTAAATGACTTTGATAGAAGAGTTAAAAAACTTCCAAGTTTTTTTCCACTCGTAGGTTACATAGTTGGTAGCATATATTATCTTGGAGCTTTATCAAATAACCTAGCACTTAAAGTATTCTTCCTTGTCTTAGCCTTTTATTTTTTTGACCTTTTCCATTTCGATGGATTTTTAGACACACTTGATGGTTTTTTAAACCAATCAACCAAAGAAAAAAGATTAGAAATCATGAGCAAAGGAGATGTGGGTCCTTTTGCTGTTTTCTTTGGAACGCTATTTGTAGTAGTTTTCTGGAATCTTTATCTAAACGCAAATCCATTTTACTTCTTTATATCTTCAACATTTGGAAGATATTCTATGGTCCTTTTAATGGCATTTTCAAAGCCTGCAAAAAAAGAAGGTCTTGGTGCATTATTTTTTCCTTTTGAAAAAAAGAATTTATTAATTTCAACAATCTTTACATTTTTCCTTAT
>NZ_JAIHAP010000006.1:0-54591 GCF_020054775.1 Thermosipho sp. (in: thermotogales)
TCTTCAGCAGAAAATTTTCTCCTCATATCTTTCACTCCCCCTCATGAAAAATTATACTCTCTACTTTCTAGCTGTCCAATCCTTCAGGGGAGCAGTATAGATCTCTTATTGAAAGTTCACTTAACATCTTGTTTTTTTCTTTAAGTTCATTTGTTTTTTGAAAGATTATGTTCTCTATATTTTCAAGAGTATATTTTAATTTATTGCTAACGCTGTTGAAAGTATTTACGAAAACTTTAATTTCTTCTTCCATGCCTTCCTCAACCTCAACTGTTTCAAAGTGTTTTTCTGAAAATTTTGATAAAGTAGTGGATATTTTTTTTAGATAATACCCTATGTTTTTTGATAATTTTTTTGATAAAAAGTATGAAATAAGTATTGCAACAAAAAACATTAGTAAATAGTATAAAACGTATGAAAAAGTATTCTTAGTAAATAGTATTTATCTTTTACTATATAAAAATTTTTCGTTTAAATCAAAAACTCCGAAACATTCAAGATTTGTAGTTTTTTTTATAATATCTTTTTCTGGATTATAACAAATATGGCTGTCTTTAATCATAAGTTGTGAGTCTAGTGAAAGATTATTTGATATTAAAAACTTTTGTATAAATTACCAAGATCTATTATCATTATATAGTAAGCGTTTTCAATTATGGATATTTTATTTTTTAAAATGTAATAGATTTCATTTTTATTTATATTGTAATTTTTGGATAAATCAATATTGTTATCGATTGGGTCAAAAATGTAGTAAGGCTTATTATTAATATTAATGAAAACACCTTTAATAAATTCATTCTTGTTTATTAATTCATCAATGTTTTTTTAACTGATATATTGGAAAAATTTTTAAGAATTTCATTTTGCCCAAATAAAAATACAAAATCGTTGCTGTAAATTACTTTATTATTATGTTGTATATATGGTTCGATAATATTAAAGTAAGAGTTAAAGTTCTTTGTTAAAAGAATTAATTCCTCATTTTCTCATTTATTATTGTTCTTGAGATTTCATATATTGATGTAATAATTAAAATAATAGATGCTGTTATAAAAATTGAAAATAAAAGTGCTCTAAAAATCTTTTTTTGTAAAGTCATTTTATCAGTCCAATTATACTTAAGTATACATAATAATTTATAATGAAATACCTTTTAAATAGCTTATCAAATTTCCCACTATTTTTGTAATAATCTAGAAACTTTTCAAATTGAGATGACAGTAATGTAGCATCTTTTGGGAAACAGAAAGAAAGATATTCAACTTCTTTTGTCAAAGGAAATATAGGTTTTAAATTTTGTTTCATAAATAAAGTATTATAATATTTTTAACAAAAGAAAATGAATCAATAATTGTGAAATCTGCTTTGTTTTCAATGAGTTGTAAATATAAAAAGTATGGTGAGTAACTTGTATTTCTTTTTATTAATAAAATTTCAACTTGATCATTGTTAACTTTACTTTTATTAATATAAACTAGTTCATTATTCTTGATTGTAACATTACTAATATAATAATCGATATTGTTTTCATTCAATATTTTTTGTAGAGTTTTAAAATAAGTAAAGTTTTCAAAAGTAATTATTTTTTTTCCAACTAAATCTTTGATATATTAGTAATTTCTTCATCTTTCCTGCCAATTAATATCTCAACATTTTCAACAAATTTGATCATAGTTAAAGTTTTACTTCTTTCTTCAGTTATAGTAATAATATCAGCGATCATATCAATGGAATTAAAAATTGTATTTTCAAAATATTTTGAAAACCCATCAACTATTTTAAATTCAGGGTTTACTCCAAGATATTTTGCAAATTCTGTGGCGATTTCATAGCAAAATCCAGGTTTTTCTTTGTTACTTGAAAAATAGACAACTTCACTTGGAATATTTCTAATTCCAATAGATATATTTCCTGTATCAAGTATTTTCATAAGAGGTTGAGAAAATCCAATAAGACTAAATAGTAAAAAAAACTGTAAAGGTATGAAAAATTTTTATAGATTTATTTCCCCTTCTAAAAATTTTTTTAGCCATATTGCACTATCTTTTAAATATCTTTTTTGAGTAGTATAATCAGTGTATACTATTCCAAATCTTTTTGAATATCCTTCTGCCCATTCAAAATTATCCATTAAAGTCCAGATAAAGTATCCTTTTAAATCTACTCCATCTTTTATTGCTTTTAGAGCATTTTCAAAATGAGATTTTAAATAGTTTATTCTGTATGTATCATGCACTTTTCCATTTTCAATCTTGTCTGGACCAGCCATTCCATTTTCGGTTATATAAAGTGGGGTTTTGTATCTGTTATAAATCTTTAAAAGCATATCGTATAATCCTTCAGGATATATCTCCCAACCCATTTCTGTTTTTTCTAGTTCACCTTCTATAGTTTTAAACATGAAAGGTTCCTCAGGAGCATATTTGACTAGTTGCCTAGTATAATAATTTATTCCGAAAAAGTCGATCTTTTTTGAAATAATATCCATATCATTTTCGAAAATATCTATACCATTTCTCTGTAAAATTGCTCTTGCATTTTCTGGATACCTTCCAAAAATTATTGGATCATAAAACCATCCATTTGTTAATTCATCAACTAAAAGAGCGACATAAAAATCTTCTTCTGTTTCATCAGCAGGCTCTACTTTAGTTGTAACATTTGTTATCCCTATTTTTCCGTCTTTTACTAGATCTCTAAATGCTTCTACAGAATATCCGTGAGCTCTTAGCAAGTTATGGGCAGCTTTAATAGCTTCTTGCAGATTTTTGTGTCCTGGGGCATGAATTCCATAGAAATATCCAAGAAATGAAGAACACCAAGGTTCATTTAATGTAATCCAGTGTTTTACTCTATCTCCAAAATTTTGAAATAATATTGATGAATAGTCTTGAAAATAAAGTGCTATGTCATCGTTTAACCATCCACCTTTTTCATATAAAAATAACGGAAGATCCCAGTGATAGATTGTAATAAACGGAATTATATTATTTTCAAGTAATTTGTCAATTAGCTTGTTATAAAAGTCAATTCCTTTTTCGTTTTTTTCTTTTGTATTTTTCATAACTCTTGGCCAGGATATTGAAAATCTATAAGCATCAACCCCTATATCCTTCATTATTTTTATATCTTCTTCGTATCTATGATAATGGTCACAAGCAACATCACCGTTTTCGTTATTTTTAATTTTTCCTGGAGTATGTGAAAATACATCCCATATTGAAGGAACCTTTCCATCTTCATTATATGCGCCTTCTATTTGATAAGAAGCTGTTGCAACGCCAAAAATAAAATCTTTTGGAAAATCGTTTCTTTCCATTTTTTCACCTCATTTCTTTTTATTTATAGTTCTATTATATCACTATAACTTGAAAATTTTGTCTGCGTGTAGATATATTTATATGTAAAGTAAATTAATATTACAATTGATGATGTTATATGTGTTTGTTCAACATTTTTTTATATCATACCAATTCACAAAAATACAAAAAGAGGTAAAATTTAGTTAGGAATAAAAACAAAAAGGAGTTGACAAAATTGCATTTATCAATTTATGAATACTTATTTTTGTTTTTCATGATATTTTTAGCAGGTTTTGTAGATTCTATAGCAGGTGGTGGAGGACTTATCTCACTTCCTGCTTACTTATTTTTAGGTATCCCTTCTCATAATGCACTTGCAACTAATAAACTCCCATCTTCAATTGGGAGTATATTTAGTACATTTAGATATGCAAAAGAAAGATACGTTGTATTCGAAATTGGTATTATCTCGGCTATTTTTTCATTTTTAGGTTCTTTCTTTGGAGCTAGACTTGCTCTTTTAATTTCAGACTCTTATTTAAAAGTAATTATTTCTGTTTTAATTGTCTTTGCTGGAGTTTTTATGTTAATGAATAAAAGAAAAAAGGTAATTAGTAAAATTCCTAAAACTTCTTTTAAAAAGAAATTTTTTATCTCAAGTTTTATAGGTTTTATTATTGGAATGTATGATGGCTTTTTTGGGCCTGGGACAGGTACTTTTTTGATAATTATGTACACTAGCTTTCTTTCATTTGATTCAATAAGTGCAAGTGCTACAGCAAAAATTGTTAATTTATCTTCCAACATTAGTGCACTTATTACTTTTTTGATAAATAATAAGGTGCTTTTTCATATAGGACTTCCTGCAGCATTTTTTGGAATTTTAGGAAATTGGATTGGTTCAGGGTTAGCTATAAAGAAAGGAGATAAAATAATAAAACCAATTGTTTTAGTAATATTATTTTTGGTAGTTTTTAAATCTTTAAGAGAGTTAATTTAATAATTTTATTTTAATGCTCCTATTATGATATAATTTTAGTATCTCATTTTTTGGAGGCGATATTATGAAAAAAATCTTAGTTTTCATATTACTTGTTTTTACTATATTTTTATTTTCAACAACAATAGATTATGTATTGATTGTTCCAAGTGATATCTTGGTTTCTGAAATCACTAGTTTAATTGACAATTTAGAAAGTTATGATTTTAAAATTTCTCTTACAGATTATGGTTTGAGTAAAAAAAATTATGAATATCTTTATTCGCCTTACGATGAGTATTTTAAAAATCATATTTTGACGCTTTTAAGTTATTTTTCTAATAGAGATGTTAATTCTGATTATATTTTGCCATTAGATTTTATATCTGAGTATCAAGTACAAGGTGACCTATATCTATATTCGGTATCTTTATTTGATTCGGATTTGAATTTGCTTTATAATGCTTTTAATAAAATAGCTTATGATTCAAATAATTCAATAAATTCTGAAGCCTTAACCATTTATAGTTATCTATCTAGTTTATTAAATTCAATGTTTGAGGATGACTCTCCAAAAAACTATGACATAGACTATGTAGTAGCGTCGGTTTATATTGATACACACGATGAAGGTTATCTAGTTTTTGAAATTGGATTTATTTCTCAAAATAATAGAAAAATTGATTTAATATATTATACTTTTTAGTTTATGAAAAGAATTTATAAAATAGGAGGTTGACTATGGAACAAATTGTTGAAGATGCAATTGATAAACTTGTTGATAAGTATTTTGATGAAGTATTAGAAAATCTTGAAAAAATAATTGAAATTAAATCGGTGATGGGACCGGCAAGTCAAGATGCACCATTTGGAGTAGGGCCTGCTAAGGCATTGAGTGAAGCATTAAAAATTTCAAAAAAGTTAGGTTTTGAAACTAAAAATATTGACTTTTATGCTGGGCATGTCACTTATGGTAATTCAGGAAAACTTTATGGAATATTAGGACACTTAGATGTAGTTCCTGAGGGAGATTTAGAAAAATGGGAAACAGATCCTTATAAACTTGTAATTAGAGATGGAAAAATGTTTGGAAGAGGAGTTTCAGATGATAAAGGACCAACTATTGGAGCATTGTATGCTTTAAAAATAGCATCTGAGTTGGTAAAAACTCCAAAAAACACTGTTAGGTTAATTTTTGGAACAAATGAGGAAAATGGTTCAAAATGTTTAAAATATTATTTTAAAAATGAACCATATCCAGATGCAGCTGTAACACCTGATGGGACATTTCCGCTTGTTTTTGCGGAAAAAGGAAATACAACTTATAAAATAAGTACTTATCTTAATAATGATTATAATACTAAACTGATAAAGATGAAAGCGGGGACTGCAGTTAATGTTGTTCCGGAAGAATGTAACGTAGTTATAGAAACTGATAAGGTAAATGAAGTAGCTTATCTTGTTGAAAATTTTAATACAAAGTGTAAATTAAAATATGAAGTTAATGGAAATAGAATATCAATAACAACTATTGGAAAATCTGCACATGCTTCAACTCCACAACTTGGCCTAAATTCTATCGCATGTATGTTAAATCTTTTATCAAACATTGATTTTGGTAAGGATAATTTTGTAATAAGAGTTTTGAATGAAAAACTTGGTTTGGATATTAATGGTATCCGCCTTGGTATTTATTCTAAAGATATTGCAAGTGGAGAACTTACCTGTAATTTAGGAACGATAAATATTGAAAATGGGGATTTAGAAGTCAAAATTAATATAAGGTATCCAATATTTATGAATATAGAAATGATTACTAATCAAATTAAAGAAGCTTTTAAAGAATTTGATCTTCTTCAAATTTCACACAGTAAACCATTATATGTTTCTAAAGACAGTGAACTTGTAAAGATGTTACTTAAGGTGTATAGAGATGTTACTAAAGATGAAAAAGAACCTATAGCATTGGGCGGAGGAACTTATGCTAAATCTGTACCTTATGGAGTAGCGTTTGGTGCAGTATTTCCAGGAGAAGATACAGGTATGCATCAACCTAATGAACATTGGTCGCTAGAATCTTATAAGAAATTTATTAGAATATATGCAAGATTGATTTATAAGTGGTTAACTGAATAAAAATTTGCTTAAACCTGTTGATCCTCTACTAAATTTAGTAGGGGATTTTTTATTTAAATGAAAAGTGTTTCTTTGCTTTAAACCAATGAAAATTAATTATTTATTATTTTTTTCGATGATTATATGGTATTTAAATGGATTTCTGTAACGTTTTTCTATAATATTTTTTCAAAAAAAATGATTTCATGATTTTGTGTGTAACATGTTACATAGATATAATTTCATTAGAAATTCTTAATTTGGCAATTTTACTAAAAAGATGCTTGTGTAACAATTTTATTATTTTAAACACAATTTAATTGAAAGGAGTGGTAAAATGAATAAAATTAGTGTATTATTTGGATTTTTAATGATATTTTTTGCAATTTTAGCATTTTCTGAAACAGTTGTTACAGTGGGAGTTTTTAGTTGGGATGTTCCTATATTTCAACAAATAGCAGAAGAATTTGAAAAAGAAAATCCGGATATTAAGATCGAAATTGTTGAAATCCCATGGACTCCTGGTGATATTATAAATAGTTTATTAACCGCCAAAGCAGCATCTGGGGAAAAATTTCCAGATGTAATTGCTCAGTCGTGGGAGCCAATTGTCTATCCTGTATCACAAGGTTGGGTTTATCCATTAGATGAGTTTATTAAAAACGATCCTGATTATAATTATGTACCTGAATCTATACAAAATGCTTTCAAATTTTTAGGAAAGACATATGCTCTTGGTGAAAGGCTTCATTTTAATACTATAGTTTTAAACCTTGATTTGCTTGAAAAATTAAACTTACCTGTTCCTAGTTATGATTGGGATATTAACACATTCATGTACCTTGCAAGACGTGCAACAAACAGAGAATACTCTGGAATTGATAACTTATGGGAATTTGATGCATACATGGCAGCTGTTTTTAGTGATCGTACTACTTTCTGGAGTTTTGATTTTAACAAAAAAAGATTTGATTTAATAAATGGTGGATGGCTTAAGGCTGTTGAAATTCAAGAAAAATTGAGAAAAATTCCTGGCCTTGATGCTTCTATGCTTTTTAATCAACAGCTAAGAGATCAGGGAGAACTGGATGATTATCAGAAAAAATTTGGGGAAGATACAGATGCATTTTTTGAAGGAAAAATTTTAATGGGCTTTAAAGGTACATGGGATTGGGACGAAGAAGGTTTAAAGTCACTTCCATGGAAAATGGATATGTATCCATTACCACATGATCATGAAATTGGGATGAGACAACCTATTCACATTAACTACGCATTTATGACTTCTACAACTAAACATCCGAAAGAAGCATTCAAATTTTTGAAATACATAACTTATGATCCTAAAGGTGTTGTTGTTAAATTTAAATATGTTACCTCTGTAACTGATGCGATTGGTAACTCGTTTTGGTTTGTTCCTGCAACAATGCATCCAGAAGTTGTAAAAGAATTTAAAGAAGCTAAATTCATCCCTAATGGAGTAAAATATATGCTTGAAAATCTTGATAAAACTGTTCAGGTTGATATGTGGAAAGTTATACCTGGATGGTTCCAGGCTATTAATGATGTAATGATTCCTACTGAAGAGAAAATTAGAAGTGGTGATGCAGAACCTACTGCTATAGCAGCAGAAACAGAAGAAAAACTTAATGAAATAATAGAACAGGCATGGAATGAATTTATAAAGCAAGTTGAAGAAGTTCAAAAGAATTTTAGTAAACTTAGGAAAAAAATAGAAAGTGAAAAGTAATTTAGCCCCCCGAGTTACTCGGGGAGCTTTAATGATTAATAGGAGGTATTAGGGTGATTCGGCTTATAAAAATCATTGGTCTTATTTTTATTACTTTATTTGTAATATCTCTAATATTATTTTTATTTGGTCAGAAAAGCTATTATGAATTTTCTAATTACATTAAAAGTATCAAAAAAAATCAAATAAATGTTCAGATTACTCCTGATGAAGCTTTAAGACGATACTTTTCATTTTATGAAAATTTGGAAAAAACACCAATTTATTCAGGAGAAATGGTTTTACATACTGATGAATCTACAACCATTAATTTTTACTTAAAAAAAGGTGGAATTTTTAATATATTATTAGTTTACAAGATAGATTCAAATACAACCAACAACGGTTCTCTAGAAATTTCAAAGGAAGGTGAAGAAAGTTTCATAGGGCTTTTGGATAATTATGCATATTATGATAAATCACAGCTAATTTTGGACAGATATGGTAATGAAGTGGTACCTGAGCAATACAGGGTTGATATAGCATTGTACAGTGTGTTAAAAGATGCAAAAAGAATTATTTCTAAACCACTTACTTTTGAGTTTGTAAGTGGTAATAATAAGATTGTCTTAAAAAATTTAAAATCTGATATTACTATAAAAAGTATATATCTTTTAAAACAAGAGGAGTTATTAAATTATGAAGATTACATAAAAAATTACGATAACTATTCTACAAAAGATTTAATGATAGAGGCTGAAGATTTAATTTTAAAGTCTGATTTTACATCAAGTATTGGAAATGAACAAACACCTGAAATAACGCCATTTGAAATTACGAAAAAAAGACTTAATAACATTTTGGAAGATACATTCTCATCCTCTGGGCAGAAACTAATATGGATTTTTAATATAGATGAGCCAGGATTATACAAAATTGCTTTCAGATATAAACAAACTATTAACAAAGGTATTCCATCATTCAGAAACATAAAAATAGATGGGAAAATACCATTTAAAGAATTTGAATTTTATCCATTTTATTATACAGGGTATAAATGGACTACTGTTACGCTTTCTGATGGTGTAAAGCCTTATTTTGTTTATTTAGATAAAGGGCTTCATTTTCTAACTTTGGAAGTAGCAACTGGGCCCTTTGAAAAATACATTCAATTTTTACAAGAAAGCGTAAGAAAATTACAAGATATTGGTCTTGATATAAGAAAGTTAATAGGTAATAATTTTGATCCTAATAGAACATGGAATATAGAAAAATATATGCCTAATGTTGTTAGTGATTTGGAAAATCTTGCTGATGTTCTTGAAGATAAATATACATCTTTATTGGAAATACTTGGTGAGCAAGGAAGAGCATCAATTTCAGATATGATTGTTGCTGCAGAATTAATCAGAGAAATTATAAAAGAACCTGAAAGAATCCCGTTTTATTTGGATGTTTTAAGCGAAGGAGCAGCTTCAATTGCACAAAGATTGTCTAATCTTTCTTTGAATTTGAAGAAACAACCTTTAGGAATTGACAAGATATTTATTTATTCAAACGATAAATTTGTTGAAAATAGTCAAAGCAAGTTCTTAATTAATTCATATGCTGAATTGTATAAACTATTTTTGTCATTCACAAATAAAAATGAATATTATTCAGTGTATGAAAAGTCTTCAGATGATGAACTTTCAGTTTGGGTAAATAGACCAGTTCAATACGTTGAAACTCTTCAATATTTAATTGATTCAGATTTTACAAGAAAATATGGAATAAAAGTTAAACTTTCTATAATGCAAAACGAACAGAAATTAATTTTGGCAAGTGCAGCGGGAAATACCCCTGATGTAGCATTAGGAATAAGTAGCTGGATTCCTTTTGATCTTGCTATTAGAGGAGCATTATACCCATTATCTAATTTTCCAGACTTTGTTGACACTTTGAAAGATTATTATAATCTAGAAACTCTGCTACCTTATGTATTGGAAAATAAGATTTATGGAGTTACTGAAGCTCAAAATTTCTATGTTTTATTTTATAGAAAGGATATTCTAGAAAAGCTCGATATTCCAATTCCACAAACGTGGGAAGATGTGAAAAAAATTCTTCCTGAGATTCAGCGAAGAGGTATGAACTTCTTTATACCTATGTGTGAACAAACTACAAAATTTTTTAATACAACTGCTCCTTTCATCTTTCAAGCTGGAGGAAGAATATATACAAAAGATGGTTTAAAAGCTGCTATAGGTGAAGAAAAGGCTGTAAAAGGATTTGAATTGATGACAGAATTATTTTCTATCTATGGTTTACCAGAACAAGTAGCAAGTTTTTACAATAGTTTTAGATATGGTCTTATTCCAATTGGTGTTGCAGATTTTGCTAATTATATACTTTTGTCAAATGCAGCAGATGAAATTTATGGCCTTTGGGATATAGCACCTTCGCCTGGTATTATTAATGAAAAAAATGAAATTGTAAGATATCAGGTTGCAAGTGATAGAGCAGATGTAATATTCAAAAATTCTAATAAAAAGGAACAAGCTTGGACATTTTTAAAATGGTGGCTTTCAAAAGAAACTCAAGTAAAATATGCTAGGATGCTTGTTAATAGATATGGACCAGAATATATGTTTAACACGGCTAATATTTCGGCATTTAAGGAATTAGATTATTTTCCTGAAAATCACAAAAAAGTTATTTTGGAACAATGGAGATGGATAAAAGAGGTCCAAAGACATCCTGGTGGCTATATGACAGAGAGAGAAGTAAGTAATATATGGAATGCAGTTGTTATTGAGGGAAAAAGTTTAAGACCAACAATTGATAGAGCAGAAATATTAATTAATCGTGAACTTGAAAGAAAACTTGCCGAATTTGGTTATATAAAAAATGGAAAGATTATAAAAAAATTTCCTATTTATGATTCAATTTATGAATTATTACGAGGTGGTTTGAATGAAGAAAATTAAAAAGTATATGCATTGGATATTATTATCACCTTATTTAACTTTATTTATAATTTTCATTTTGTTACCAATAATTGTTGCAATTTACCTTTCTTTTACATATTTTAATGCAATTCAATCTCCAAGATGGATAGGATTACAAAATTACGTAAATCTTTTTACAAGAGATGAGATTTTTATGCAAAAGGTTTTGCCAAATACAATTAAGTTTTCTTTAATTGTAGGTCCTGGTGGATACATTTTATCATTTATTCTAGCCTGGCTTGTAGCACAACTTACTAAGGTTCCAAGAACAATCTTTGCCCTGATTTTATATTCTCCTTCGCTGACAGCAGGTGTAACAATGGCAGTAGTATGGAGGGTTTTGTTTAATGGTGATCAACAAGGTTATTTGAATGCACTATTATTAAAGTTAGGATTTATAGACAAGCCAATACAGTGGCTTCAATCCCCTGAATATTTATTGACTATTATGATAATAGTTTCATTATGGAGTAGCATGGGAGTTGGTTTTTTAGCTATGCTTGCTGGTATTTTAAATGTTGATGAAACATTATATGAAGCTGCTTATATTGATGGAATAAAAAATAGATTACAGGAAATAATTTATATTACAATACCTTCGATGAAGCCACAGATGTTATTTGGTGCAGTTATGTCAATTGTTCAAACTTTTACTACAGCTGGTATTGGAGTAGCTTTATCTGGTACAAATCCTACTCCACAGTATGCTGGTCAATTAATTGTCAATCATATAGAAGATTATGGATTTTTAAGATATGAAATGGGTTATGCAGCAGCAGTTTCAGTGGTTTTATTAATAATTATTTATTTGTTTTCTAAAATTGCATGGAAATTATTCGGAGACAATTAATAGGGGAGTGGTGATACTTTGGCAGGATTTACACCTAAAACAAATCCAAAAAGATTTCATAAAAGTCAAATAAAATTTTATTTTATTTTAATTCCTATAGCAGCTTTTATGCTTTTACCAATTATTTTTATATTTTCTCAAGCCTTTAAACCAATAGACGAACTTTTTCTTTACCCTCCAAGGTTTTTTGTTAGAAAGCCTACTCTAAATAATTTTTACGAACTTTTTGCTGCAACAAAAGGTTCAACAATACCTGTGAGTAGATACTTGATGAATAGTATTTTAACTGCATTATTTACTGTTATTTTTACAATTATAATTTCGGTATTTGCAGGATATGCACTTTCAAAAAAAAGATTTAAAGCTAAAAATTTGATTTTTACAATAAATAATTTAGCGCTTATGTTTGTTCCTGTTGCAGTAATTATTCCAAGATATTTAATTATTCAAAAACTTGGTTTAATTGATACTTTTGTAATTAACATTCTTTCTCTTCTTGCAATGCCGATAGGTATATTTCTAATTAAACAATTTGTGGATCAAATACCTGATGCTTTAATTGAAGCTGCTTTAATTGACGGTGCAAATGATTTTCAAATAATTTTTAATCTTATAATGCCACTTTTAAAACCTGCAATTTCTACGGTTGGTATTCTTGCATTTCAGGTTGCATGGAATAGTGCGGATGCGTCAACTTATTTTATAAACAATGAGAATCTTAGAACTTTTGCATTTTATGTATCGAATTTAACCGCTGTTACGGGAAACACTATTGCCGGTCAAGGTATTGCAGCAGCGGCAAGTTTAATAATGTTTGTACCTAATCTTGTGCTCTTTATTTTCATGCAATCTAGAGTAATGAATACAATGGCACATAGTGGATTGAAGTAGTTAGGAGGAATAATTGTGAGAAAGAGAATCATTAGTCTTTTTTTAATTCTAGCAATTTATATTATTGCTTCTAACAGTACATTTTATACATATACAATTGGGCAAAATAATAAATGGAAAATAACTCAGGATGCATATTTAGTGAGTGAAATTATTTTGGAAGATGCAGGACTTTATTATCCTGAAGATATGTATTTAGAAGGTGGAAAGCTTTATATTGCTGATTCTGGAAATGCTAGAATAGTTGTTTATGATTTAAAAACAAGAAAATATAGTGAAGTTGGTGAATGGTCACTTTTTACTCCAACAGCTGTATTTGTTGACGATAAATACATTTATGTTGCTGATGCTGGGTTATCAGAAATTGTTATTTTTGATAAAGAAGGAAATGAAATAAGAAGAATAGGTAAACCAAAAAGTATATTGTTTGGTCAATACACAAAATTTAAACCAAAGAAAGTTGTCGTTGATAAAAGGGGGAATTTTTATATTGTAAGTGAAGGGTCTTTAGATGGAATTATTCAGCTTGATAGAAATGGTGAGTTTTTAGGTTATTTTGGAGCAAATAAAGTAAGAATAACTGCTTTAGATAAATTTATTGATTTATTTTATTCAAAGCAGCAAAAAGAAAGACTTCTAACGAGAACACCTAAACCATATTTTAATATAGCAATTGATGATAAAGGATTAGTATATACAATTACCCAAAAAGAAAGGGGAGATGCTATAAAGAAGCACAATACACTTGGAAACAATATTTTGTATTTATCTCGTTTAAATTTGATGGTGGATGAGGAAAATTTTGTTGATATAACGGTTGATAAAGAAGGAAGAATATTTGCTTTAACTGAAACAGGACTTATTTATGAATATGATCAGGAAGGAAATTTAATATTTTCTTTTGGTGGAAGGGCAATATCATATGACAAAAATGGTCTTTTTTCAGTAGCTTCATCAATTGAAGTTGATGAAGAGGGAAAGATATATGTTCTTGATAAAGAAAAAGGAATTGTTCAAGTGTTTAATCCAACTGTTTATGCTTTGAAGATACACAGGGCTTTGGATTTATATATGCAAGGTAAATATATTGAGAGTAAATCTATTTGGGAAGATGTTTTAAAATATGATGGTTATTCAAGTATCATTCATAATGGACTTGGGAAAGCATATTTTCAAGAAGGCAATTATAAATATGCTGCTTTGCATTTTAAGGTTGCATATAATAAAAGAGAGTACTCTAATGCGTTTTGGGAAATAAGAAATCAATTTTTACAGAATAATATGAAAGCAATATTAATAGTTTTGTTTTTAATATTTATATTTTATGAAATAGTGGGAAGAATTCTAAAATTGAAAAATTATAAATTAAAAATAACAATTAAAAATAAACTTTTGAGTGATATTTTTTATTTAAAAAATATTTTAAGACATCCAATTGATAGTTTTTATTATTTAAGAAAAGGAACTTATGGAAGTATTTTATCAGCGACAATAATTTATGGTTTATTTGCTATAGTTGTAATTTTTGATTATATGGGAAGAAGCTTTTTGTTTAATCTAAATACTTCTGAAAGATCAGTTGGTTATGTTCTTTTATCTACAATTGTTCCAGTATTGTTGTGGGTATTTTCTAATTATCTTGTTAGTTCAATAACTGATGGGAGAGGAACACTTAAAAATATTTATATTTTTACTGCATATTCATTTGCACCTTATATAATTTTTCAACCTTTTATAATATTTCTTACATATATATTGACATATAATGAAAGCTTCCTTATAAATTTTGGTTCTTTCTTTATTATATCTTGGACACTTATTATTCTTTTTGTTGGTGTTAAAGAAACACATGATTATCACGTAAAAGGGACAATTGGCAGTATTCTATATTCTTTGATTTGGATTTTAGTAATTGTTCTTGTATTTTCAATAGTTTATATGTTATGGGATCAAATATTTGAAACAGTGTATGGAATAATTCAGGAGGTGTTATATCGTGTCAGATAAATTGAAGATAGCCCTTTTCGGATTTATCTTAATTTCTAGTCTTTTGTTTTCAATAGGGAATGATTATCTTTCAAATAGATTTACAAAACCTGATGAAAAAAATCGAGTTATAAATGATTTAAATACTGAGGGTTTTAAATTAATTGCTGAATCAGAAAAATTAGAACTCTGGTTTGATGAGAAAAATTATTCTATTAGGATTCTTAATAAAGAAAGTGGATATTTATGGGGATTAGTGGATTCGGAAAATTTATCAGGAATGAACAATATATGGAAAGGAATAGCATCTTCTGTTTTGACAATAGAGTATTTTGATGATAATGCATTAAATTATCTTTTAAGTATATCAGATAAAAGTGTAATAAAGAAATATTCAAAACTTGAGAATGGGATTAAAATAGAAGCAAATTATGAAAGTCTTGCTATAAAACTAAAACTATACATATATTTAAATGATGACCATATAGAATTTTACATTCCATATGAAAGCATTGATGAAAAAGGTAATTTTAAACTAGCATCAATATATATTGCACCTTTTTTTGGGTGCAGTGAGAGAAAATAAAAAATCTGGATATATTTTTATCCCAGATGGTCCAGGAGCATTAATAAGATTTTCTAAATCATCTCTAAATTCAAGTATGTTTGAAAAAAGGATTTACGGAAAGGATTATAGTATTGATAATCTCAGAGAAGTTAGCGACTTAAAAGCTAGTAGACCAAATGATTTTTTAAGAGAAGAGCCTTCAATTTATATGCCTGTGTTTGGAATAGTCCATGGTGTAAATCAAAATGCAATTTTTGGAAGAATTATTTCTGGTGCAGAGTATAGTTCAATAGTAGCTTACCCAAGTGGTGTAATAAGTCCTTTTTATTGGGCAAGTTTTAAATTTATTTATAGGCAAAAGTATTTACAACCAACAACTAGAAGCGGTAATGGAATCCAGGTTCCACAAAAATTAAAAAATAAATTGGACGTAAGGTATAGAGTGTACTTTTTAACTGGTGAACAGGCAAGCTATGTTGGGATGGCAAAATTTTATAGGAATATCCTTGTAAAAGAAGGAGTTTTAGTTAAGAAACCAAAAAGTGGGAATATTCCTCTTTCTCTTGACTTTGTAGTTTCAGAGTTAGAGAAAAAAGTTTTGGGATTTAATTCTATAAAAGTAACAACATACAATTACATCAAAGAATGTATTGATTACTTTAAGCATTTAGGCGTTAACAAATTAAATATCTTTTTAGAAGGTTGGCAAGAAAGAGGTCGGAGCGGAAATAAAATCTCAAAATTCTCTTTTGAAAAATCTGTTGGAGGGAAAGATGGACTTTTGAGTTTGTATAAGAAATTTAACGATAATGACATAAAAATATATCTTGTGGAGAATGTTACAAAGGTAACTCAACAACAGATAAATATTAATAAAGAAGCAGGAACTAACCTATCTCAATCTTTGATATATGAAGATAAAAATAATAGAGATCTTTGGTTTTTTAGATCATACTATACAAATATAAAACTTTCAAGTGATTATTTAAAAGAAAAAGCTTTAAAAATGAATGAACTTGGAATTAAAAATTTAGCATTAAAGGAGTATGGAATAAAGTTGTATGGGGAATTACTAATAGATAACGAAATTTACAGAAATCAAGCCAAAGAATTGATAATAAAAACAATAGCAAATATTTCAAAAAATATAAATGTATCATTTTTTAATGCTAATGATTATTTATGGAAGTATACCAATTCGATAATTAATATTCCAATGAACAATAGTCAATATCTTTATGAAACTGATACTGTTCCTTTTCTCCAAATTTTATTAAGTGGATACATAGAATATTTTGTTCCTTTTATGAACGATGGTTTTTTCTCAAAATTAGACGTTTTAAAAGCAATTGATTTTGGCGCATATCCAAATTTTATTTTAACTGAAATAGATAATTATTATTTAGCAAAAACTCCGCTTTTGTATTATCCCTCAACAAAATTTGAAGATTGGAAAAATAGTATAGTTGATATTTATAAAGAAATTAATAAGGCTTTAAAGCATGTTAGAGGCTTTTCTATTTCTGATAGAGATGTAATTGCTCCAGGAATTGTCTTGGTAAGTTATGAAAATGGAGTAAGTTTTTTAATAAATTATACAGAGAATAAATATGAATATGGTAATTTTACGGTACTGCCAGAATCATGGATTTTGATTAGTAAAGGGGAAGATAAATATGAGTAATAAAATTAAAGTAAAGACAAAAAGAGCGTTAATTGGATACTTGTTTTTTTCTCCTTGGCTGATCGGTTTTATAGTTTTTACAGCTTATCCTTTTTTCTACTCGCTATACCTAAGCTTTTTCAAAGTCAGATTCACTGTTTCTGGTGTTGAATCAACTTTTGTTGGTTTAGAATTTTATAAATATGCATTTAGAGGTGACTTAACTTTTCCGATTAACTTTACTAATACAATTATAAACATTGTTTTATCAACGCCTTTGATTGTAATTTTTGCTTTAATTGTTTCTATTTTGTTGAATAATAAAATAAAGTTAAGAGCATTTTTCAGACTTTTATATTTTCTACCTGTGGTTATTATAAGTGGGCCAGTTGTATCAGAATTAGTAGCAAATAATGCATCAAAAATTGTGGATCCTGGTAAATATTTTATCTATCAATTTTTCACAACACTTCCGGACAGAATTAGTTTTCCATTTTTATACATGTTTGATAATCTAGTACTTATTTTGTGGTTTTCTGGTGTTCAAATTTTATTTTTTCTAGCAGGATTGCAAAAAATAAGTCCCTCAATATATGAGGCGGCCAAAATTGATGGTGCAAATTCTTGGGTTATTTTTTGGAAAATTACATTGCCTTTGATTAGACCATTTATTTTAATTACTACTATTTATACTATAGTTGATCTTGCATCGTTTGCAAACAATTCTGTAAACACAAGCATAACTCAACATATGTTTGATATTGATAAGCCATATTCATACTCAGCTGCTTTGTCATGGATTTATTTTGTATCAGTGATGATAATTATAGGTATTGCATTTTTACTATTAAGAAAGAAAGATTAAACGGGGTGAAAAAATGAGAGGATCTTTTTATTACAAATACATAAAAACTCCAACTGCAAAATTAGTTTTATATGTTTTATTAATTGGTATTGGATATGCATACTTGTATCCATTACTTTACATGATAACTACCAGTTTTATGAGTGTAGAAGATCTTGTTAATCCAACAATTAGGTGGATACCTGTACATCCAACTCTTGATAATTATAAATTAGCTTGGGAAGTTTTGGATGTATCAAAGACATTAATTAACAGTATTTATCTTTCAGTGGTGCCTGCGTTGATTCAAACCTTTAGTACTGCAATAATTGCATATGGGCTTCAGAGGTTTGATATTCCTTTAAAAAAGTTTTGGCTTTTCTTAGTTCTTGCAACATTTTTGATTCCAGCTCAGACCACACTTGTCACTAAGTACATGCTTTTTAGTAAGTTAAAGCTTGTCGGAACCCCGCTTGCCTCATTTTTACCTGCACTTTTTGGTCAGGGAATAAAAAGTGCAATTTTTATATTGCTTTATTATAATTTTTTTCAAATGTTACCAAAAGCTTTTGATGAGGCAGCAGAGCTTGATGGAGCTGGTCCTTTTAGAATTTTTTGGACTATAATGCTTCCACTTTCAATTCCAGCATTAGTAACAACTTTTATCTTTTCTCTTGTATGGTATTGGAATGAAACGCTTATTTCAGGTCTTATTTTGGGAAATTCAATTAAAACACTTCCAATTGCTTTAAGAGATTTTATATGGAGATATGCCCAGATGTTTCCATCATCGACAGGAAATTCAGTTAACAGGATTAATGAAGGAATACGTCTTGCCGCAACTTTTATAACAATTTTACCATTACTTATTACTTATTTATTCTTACAAAGGCAATTTGTGGAAAGCCTTGAAAGAACAGGAATAACTGGTGAATGAAGGTGATATTATGAGAAAAGTATTAATATTTACATTAACAATTATTTTATTTATTTTTGTCTCTTGTAAGTTAATAGATTCTGATGGTGACAACTGGAAGCTTGTTTGGTCACAGGATTTTGATGATTATTTAATAGATAAAAATGTTTGGAATTTTGAGGTTGGAAATGGTCATTTAAAAAAAATTCCAGGTTGGGGTAATGGAGAGCTTGAATATTACACTAATGGACAAAACTCCTATATAGAAAATGGATATTTAGTTATTGAAGCAAGAAAAGAAAAAGTTAGCGATTCATATGGAACATATAACTATACTTCAGCGAGAATGACAACTCAAGGAAAATTTCAAGTAAAATATGGAAAAGTAGAAGTTCGTGCAAAATTTCCATATGGAAAAGGATTGTGGCCAGCAGTTTGGATGTTGGGCGAAAATATTAATAAAGTGGGATGGCCTAATTGTGGTGAAATAGATATAGTTGAGTTTCTTGGACATGAACCAAATAAAATTTATGGTACAGTTCATGGGCCGGGATATTCAGGGAGTGAAGGTATTTCTAATATTTATATAACAAAATCTCCAAATTTTACAGAAGATTTTCACACTTTTGAGATAATTTGGAATGATGAAAGAATTGAATTTTATGTTGATGGAAAAATTTATCATTCTGTTTCAAAGTCATTTGTGTTAAGCAAAGGCTACAATTGGGTGTTTGATAAACCATTTTATTTAATAGTAAACCTTGCAGTAGGAGGATACTGGCCTGGATATCCAGATGAGACGACTAAATTTCCTGCTAAAATGTATGTTGATTATATTAGAGTTTGGAAAAAAGAAGAATAAAAAGATTTATTGTGAGGTGATTATATGAAAAAGGTATTAGTTATTTTTCTTTGTCTTGTTTTAATTTCGATTTTTTTTGCAAATGGAGGCGAAGAGATGGGACAATCTGAATGGAAGTTAGTTTGGTCTGAAGAATTTAACGGAGATAAATTAAATACTGAGGTTTGGAAGTTTGATATTGGAAATGGACATTCTAGATGGAATCCAGGTTGGGGTAATGCTGAACTTCAATATTATACCGAAGGAAAAAATATGTACCTTGAAAATGGATATTTAGTTATTGAAGCAAGGAAAGAGAAGATTAGAGATTCATATGGTGAATATTATTATACTTCTACGAGGATAAATACTGAAGGAAAATTCAAAATAAAATATGGAAAAATAGAAGTTCGTGCAAAATTTCCGTACGGTAAGGGATTGTGGCCGGCCGTATGGTTGTTAGGGACAAATTATAGATATGTGGGTTGGCCGATGTGTGGTGAAATAGATATTGTTGAATTTTTAGGACATGATAAATATACAGTTTATGGAACAATTCATGGCCCAGGATATAGTAAGGATAAAGCAAAATCTTGGAAATATAGACTGAAAATTGAGGAACCAGATTTTACAAAAGAATTTCATAGATTTGGTGTAATATGGGATAAAGAAAAAATTTCTTTTTATGTGGATGATACGGTTTATTACACAGTTACTAAAAAAGCTATTTTGAGTCAAGGATATCCATGGGTTTTTGATAATTATTTCTTTATAATAGTAAACTTAGCAGTAGGAGGATACTGGCCTGGATATCCAGATAATACGACCAAATTTCCTGCTAAAATGTATGTTGACTATATTAGGATTTGGCAAAAAAATGAATAGAAGGTGGTTTATGTGGCAGGAATCAGGGATGTTGCAAGAGAGGCAAATGTTTCAATAGCTACTGTATCAAGAGTTATTAATGGTAGTGATAAAGTTTCAGAAGAAACGCGTAAAAAAGTTTTGAGGGCAATGAGAAAATTAAACTTTAGACCTAAACCATACTTTGGTAATAACGAAGTGTTTTTTAAAACTATTGGTGTATTAGTTCCAGATATAAGAGGATATCACTATAGCGATATCGTTATGGCTATTGAAAGTTGTGCTTTTGAAAATGGTTTTGACGTTATTCTTTCAATTCCAAAGGCGGATATTGATAATGAAAAACACATTCTCGAAAAATATTTTAAAAGAAAGATTGATGGAATAATAGTTGCAGAGCTTTTAGGAGGAGAAAACTATATCGAAAAGTTTTTGAAAAGTGGGATTCCATTGGTAGTTCTTGATTTTAGTGTGGAAGAAATAAATTTTGACGTTGTAAATGTTGATAATATGATGGGTGCATATAATGCAATAAAGTATTTATATGAAAACGGTCATAGAAAAATACTTTTTATCCCAGGCCCTGAATGGTCTCCAGCAGCTAATGAAAGAGAAAAAGGAGTAAAAAGATTTTTGGAAAGTGTGGATGATTTAGAGATATATTATACAAATATAAGAGGATATAATTCTCAAGATGGTAAAGATGCTATATTTGAATATCTTACTAAAAATAGTTTAAACTTTACTGCAATTTTTGCTGTTAATGATTGGACAGCTATTGGAGCGATAGATGCTTTGCGGATAAAAGGTATAAAAGTGCCAGATGATGTATCAATTATAGGCTTTGACGATGCACCTTTTCTTGATTATATTGAACCTAAATTGACAACAGTAAGACAACCGAGATGGGAACTAGGTTATACTGCTGCACAGATTTTGATAGAAAGAATTACATCTAAAAGATCTAGACTTCCTAGAAATGTTGTTATTCCGCCTGAGTTAGTTATAAGGGAATCTGTAAAAAAAATTAAATGAGGTGGTGAAAAAATGAGGGTTGAATTAAGTAGAGTTATTCATGGTTTAATGAGAATTAAAAGTTGGAAATATACCACAGAAGAATTGTTAAGTTTGATTTATAAGTTAATAGATTTAGGTGTTACAACATTTGATCTTGCTGATATCTATGGAGATTATGAGGCTCAAGAAATTTTTGGAAGAGTACTAGAAAAAGATCCTTCTTTAAGGAAAAAAATTCAGTTAATTTCAAAAGTTGGTATTGTTTTACTTTCAAATAAGCATCCTAATGTGTATGTAAAACATTATGATACATCAAAAAAGCATATTATAGAATCTGTGGAGAAGACTCTGAAAGATTTGAGAACTGATTATATAGATGTTCTTTTGATTCATAGGCCAGATCCATTGATGGATGTGGAAGAAATTTCTGGAGCATTTGAAAAATTAAAGGAAAGAGGAATGGTACTGTCTTTTGGTGTTTCAAATTTTTATCCAAGTCAAATGTCTTTATTTGTTGAAAAATTATCATTGCCTTTGCTTTACAATCAGATTGAAATCTCACTATGGAATGTAGATTCTTTTTTTAACGGAACTTTGGATTATTGTCAAGAAAAAGGTATTTTACCAATGGCTTGGTCCCCAGTTGCTGGTGGAAGATTGTTTAAAGAAGAAGATATAAGAAAAGATGATAGGGTTTTAAGAATTCATAATGCACTTGTTGAGGTTGCAAAAAATCATTATACAACTCCTGAGCATATAGCATATGCATGGCTTTATAAGCATCCTTCAAAAATTTACCCTGTTGTAGGTAGTGGGAATTTTGAAAGAATAAAAACAGCTGTTGAGGCTTTAAATATAGAACTTGATAGGCAAGAATGGTTTTATTTATTGAAAGCTTCAAGAGGAATAGATGTATTATAAAAATGTATGAGAGGTGATAAAATTGAAAAAATTTGACTTTGTGATTGAAAACTATTCAAAGCAAAAATTATTTTCAAGTTTTTTACCAGGAATTGCCGGGAAAAATGGAATACCTTTATGGGTATTCTATGTGAATAGGGGACAGTGTATAGCAAGTTTTGGGATTGAAAATAAGGCAAATTCAATTCTCGAATTTAAACCTGCCGGGCAGAGTCATACGGATACTCCGCTCAAAGGATTTAGAACATTCATAAAAGTTGACGGTAGATATTATGAACCATTTTCTGAGTTAACTAATTTCAAAAGGGAAATGAGAATTAATAAAAATAGCCTTGAAATTGAGGAAAGAAACAATGAATTGGGTTTGAAGGTAAAAGTTATTTATTTTGTCCTTCCAAATGAAGATTTTGCAGCTTTAGTAAGAAGAGTAGAAATTGAAAATGAAGATAAATATGAAAAACATATTGAGATTATAGATGGTCTCCCCGAGGTTATTCCTTATGGTGTTTCAAATGGTCTTTACAAAGAAATGGGATATACTGCACGTGCATGGATGCATGTATACAATTATGAAAAAAAGGTAC
The DNA here is from genome assembly GCF_020054775.1 of Thermosipho sp. (in: thermotogales). Classification (NCBI taxonomy): domain Bacteria; kingdom Thermotogati; phylum Thermotogota; class Thermotogae; order Thermotogales; family Fervidobacteriaceae; genus Thermosipho; species Thermosipho sp. (in: thermotogales). The sequence goes on from NZ_JAIHAP010000006.1 coordinate 23,064, forward strand.
CGTTTTATAGTGTGAGGACAACAATTGGTGATCTTGAAATTGTAGAAGAAATTAATAATGGTTATTTTTATTTTGCATCAAGTGGAGATGAGTTACTTGAGGTAATATACGATAAAAATGTCTTATTTGGTAATTCAACATCACTCCAAGTTCCGCTTGTATTTAAAGAATTAGGAATTAAAGAAGTACTAAGAAAAGAACAATATGATGAAAATCTTCTCCCAAGTGCTTTTGGAGTTTTGGAGAGAAAACTAAAAGATAAAGTAGTAATTAATAGCATGATAGGTTTTTCTAAAGAGAAAGGACTGATAAATAATAATATCAATACTCTTAAAAAGGATGAGTATATCATTTCAAAAAAAGAAGAAGCAGACTTAATTGTTGAGGAATTGGTTAGTGAAATAAAAACAAAAACCTCCAACAAGTTGTTTGATAAGTATTGTGAGCAGAATTATCTTGATAATGTATTAAGAGGAGGATATCCATTAGTTTTTGAAAATAAAGATGGTAAGGTAGTTTATCATATATATTCAAGAAAACATGGAGATTTAGAAAGAGATTATAATTTTTTCGTATTAGAGGCAAAAAAATATTCTCAAGGTAATGGTAATTTCAGAGATGTTGCACAAAACAGAAGGAATGATGTTATCTTTCATCCAGAAATAGAGGATTTTAATTTAAGCATGTTTGTGAATTTAATACAGGCTGACGGTAACAATCCATTGGTTGTTAAAGGAACAAGATTTAAATTTGAAGGTGACCCCTCGATATTAGATGGTGTGAATGAAGAATTAAAGGAATTTATTTTAAATAATTATTTTACTCCAGGGGAAATTCTTGAAAAACTTAAGGATAAGAACGTTAATGAGGATGAATTTGTTTCGAAAATTTTGTATCATTCTTCTCAGCATGAACAAGCGGAATTTGGGGAAGGTTACTGGATTGATCATTGGACTTATTTAATGGATTTAGTTGATACTTATAAAGAAATTTATCCAGATAAATTACAGAAAACATTATTCGAGAAGTTTGAATATAAAATATATGACAGTCATGCATATGTCAAACCAAGAAAAGAAAAGTATAAATTATATAAAGGAAAGGTAAGGCAAATTGCTGCAGTTGGAGAATCTCATGAAAAATTAAAAATAATTCAAGAAAGAGGTCACAATTATTTGACAGATAGAAACGGTAATATTTATAAAACAAATATGTTTGAAAAGCTATTATTACTTGCTGTAAATAAATTTGCGACACTTGATCCTTATGGAATGGGCTTGGAAATGGAAGCCAACAAACCAGGATGGAATGATGCTTTAAATGGGCTTCCAGCACTCTTTGGTTCTGGAATGAGCGAGACTTTTGAGTTGAAAAGATTAATTAATTTTATGTATGAAGAACTAAAAAAATACAATAAAGATATTGAAGTTTTTGAAGAGTTGCAAGAATTCATTCAAAAAATAAAAGTGGAACTTGAAAATTATTTTAATGACAATGATCAGTTTATATACTGGGACAATGTTTCAAATGCAAAAGAAGAATATAGAAGTAAGGTATTTTATAGTATAACAGGAAATAAAAAGAAGATTTCAAAAGTTGAATTATTAGCAATTTTAAAGAAGATGATAAAAAAGCTTGATGAGGGAATTGAAAGGGCTAAAAATTACGGAAAAGGTATATATCCTACCTTTTTTACTTATGAGCTTGTCGATTATGAAGTTATAGATGGTGTAATTATACCTAAGAAATTTGAGGTTAATGTTTTACCTTATTTTCTTGAAGGAATTGTTAGAGCATTTAAGGTTATAGATAAAGACGAGAAGAAAAAATTATATGATTTTGTAAAGAATTCAAATATTTATGATAAAAAACTAAAGATGTACAAAACTTCTGAGAGTATTTTAAATCAACCCTATAGTATTGGTAGAATAAGAGCATTTACACCTGGTTGGCTCGAAAATGAATCTGTTTTCATGCATATGGAATTTAAGTATCTACTTGAATTAATTAAATCGGATATGCTTGAAGAGTTTTATGAAGATATAAAAACAGCACTTCCACCTTACATGGATTATAAGGTGTATGGTAGAAGTATTTTAGAAAATTCTTCGTTTATAGTGAGTAGTGCAAATTCAAATCCAAATCTTCACGGTCAAGGTTTTTATGCACGCCTTAGTGGTTCAACGGCAGAATTTTTAAGTATGTGGAAGTACATGTTCATAGGTGATAAATTATTTACACTTGAAAATAATGAACTTACATTTACCTTTGAACCGAAAATAAATAAAGAATTCTTTGAAAACGGTGTAATTGAATTCAAACTATTTTCAAAGACTAAAGTAAAATATGTTAATCCTCAGTTAAAAGAAAAGATTGGCAGAATTGAAGTTTTTGTAGATGGTAAAAAATTTGAGATACATGGGAATAAAATAAAAGGAGAATTGGCTCATAAATTGAGAAATAAAAAAATAGACGAAGTTATATGTTATTTTGAATAATTTAAGGGGGCATAATAATGGATATTGAAAAAATAATTTCACAAATGACAGTTGAAGAAAAGTTAAAACTTTTAGTGGGAGTAGGACTCCCAGGAATGTTTGGAAATAAGTCATCTAGAGTACCAGGTGCAGCGGGTGAAACTCACCAAATAGAAAGGTTAAAAATACCTTCTACTGTTCATGCTGATGGCCCGGCAGGTTTGAGAATAGATCCTGAAAGAGAAAATGACAGTAATAAATATCATGCAACTGCATTTCCTATTGCTTCGATGCTTGCTTCTACTTGGAATAAAGAGATTTTGTTTGAAGTTGGAAAAGCAATGGGGAATGAAGCTAAAGAATATGGAGTTGATTTTTTGCTTGCTCCGGCAATAAATATTCATAGAAATCCTTTGTGTGGAAGAAACTTTGAGTATTATTCAGAGGATCCCATTTTGACAGGTGAACTTGCATCTGCTTTTGTAGAAGGTGTTCAGTCAGAGGGTATTGGAACAAGCTTAAAACATTTTGCTGCAAATAATCAAGAAACAAATAGAATGAAGATAGATACTATTGTATCAGAAAGAGCATTAAGAGAAATTTATTTGAAAGGATTTGAAATTGTAGTGAAAAAAGCAAAGCCATGGACGGTTATGAGTGCTTACAATAAATTAAATGGAAAATATTGCTCTCAAAATAAATGGCTTTTAACAAAGGTTTTGAGAGAAGAATGGGGATTTGAGGGTTTTGTAATGAGTGATTGGTTTGCTGGTGATAATCCTGTTGAACAAATAAAAGCAGGTAATGATTTAATTATGCCTGGCAAAACTTACAATGTTTTTAAAGATAGAAAAGATGAAATTAAAGAGTTGAAACAGGCATATGAAAAGGGTGAAATTACTGATGATATTATTAACGAAAGGGTAAGGACAATTTTAAATATTTTGATGAAGACTCCATCATTCAAAGGATATAAATATTCTAATGCTCCAGATTTTGAAAAACATGCTAGAATTTCTTACAATGCTGCTTCTGAAGGAGTTGTTCTTTTGAAGAATAACGATGTATTACCTTTTAGTGCTGATGCAAAAGTTTCAATTTTTGGAACAGGTCAGATTGAAACTGTAAAAGGTGGATTTGGTAGTGGAGATACACATCCAAGGTATACTATAAGTATTTTTGAAGGTTTTAAAGAAAAAGGAGTTAAAGTAGATGAAAAAATTGGAAATTTCTATAAAGAGAAAGTATTTGAACTTAGAAATGGAAATTATAGGCCAAATTATGTCAATGAGTTTAATTTAAAAATTCCTCCAAAACTACCAGAAGATATTTTGGATGAAAGTATGATTGATGAAGCTTCTGAAACAAATGATTTAGCTATTATTGTAATTAGTAGAATTTCTGGTGAATTTGTTGATAGAAGGGCTGTAAAAGGAGATTATTATTTAAGTGATGATGAACAAAAGCTTATAGAAAATGTGTCTAAAAAATTTCATAGTAAAGGAAAGAAGGTTATAGTGTTACTTAATATAGGTGGTCCTATAGAAATTGCAAGCTGGATTGAGTTGGTGGATGGATTACTACTTATCTGGCAGCCGGGGCAAGAAGCTGGAAGAGTTGTTGCAGATGTTTGTTTGGGGACTGTAAATCCTTCTGGAAAGCTTCCAACAACTTTTCCAAAGGATTATCAGGATATTCCTTCAAAGTCGTTTCCTGGCAAACCAGTTGAAAATCCATTAGAGGTAGTATATGAGGAAGATATTTACGTTGGTTATAGGTATTATGATACATTCCAAATCGATCCATTATTTGAGTTTGGATATGGCCTTTCATATACTAAGTTTGATTACAAAAATTTGATTGTGAAGCATGATGATGAAAATATCGAAATTTGTTTTGAAATTGAAAATAGTGGTAATGTTGAAGGTAAAGAAATTGCTCAGGTTTATGTTAAAGCTCCTAAAGCAAGGTTAGATAAACCGTTCCAGGAATTGAAAGGTTTTTATAAAACGAAAATGTTAAAACCAGGCGAAAAAGAAGAAATATCAATAAAGATTGCATTAAGAGATTTAACTAGTTTTTGTAAGGATAAATGGGTACTTGAAGAAGGAGAATATAGAATAAGAGTCGGAGCTTCATCAAGAGATATAAGGTTAGAAGAAAAAGTATTTTTAAAAGAAAAAGTATTTAATTTATAAAAACTTGAATGAAAAAATGTAAATCCCCATCTCTCATTATGAAAGATGGGGATTTTTGTTTTTAAAGTCTTAATAATTTTTATTCAAAATTTTAAAATTTCTCTAAATCTTTCCAATGATATAAATTGTGGAGTATAAGTTTTGCCGAGTTTATCAAGGTTTTTTATGAACGATCTCATATGATTTTCTGATCCTTTCATTAGATTGTTGTAAATAAATTTGATATCTTCATTATCAGTACTTTTTAATAATTCTTCTAAATCAAAAATATCTAGATCTTCAATTGTTGCTCCTACTTTTAAAGCATCGCTTAATGATTTTTCTCCAAGTGATAAAAGTTCATTAAATAAATTTTGCAGTTCTTCATTTTTAAATACTCCAATATTTTCAAAATCTTCATCAGTTATTGGATCTTTAAGATTATACTTTTCAATTAAAGTTTTTACTGCATCCATATGAGTTTGCTCAGATTGCGCAATGTTATAAAACACTGGTAAGTCCCATGTTTTATATAATTCCAAATAAACATCTCTTGCTAATTTTTCTTCTTCCCTCATCTGCATTATACCCTCTACTTCACTTGCAGAAAGTGTTTCATATGGTAAAGAATTTACCTGTTTATCCACAGTTAAATTTCCAGCAAATAAAACAATTGATAAAAAATTTAAAACTGCAAAAGCTATTACTTTTTTCATGTTAATCACTTCTCCTTTTATGATATTTTTCGTTGACAATTTTAATCTTACACTAAAAAGCTTAATGAATACTTAAAAATTACTTAGGATTTACTTAGAAATGGATTAAAAAAATAAAAAATATCAAAAAACGTAGATATATATTATATGAGTAGGATAAAATTAAGAGAAAACAGAAAATTCAAGTAATATACCATATATATTTGTTCAACATTTGTTTATATCATTCAAAAAATGAAAAACTAAAAAAGTTGGCTAAAACTAGCCAACTTTTCCATAAAAATTATATTTTTCAACTATAAAGTTCTTTTACAAACAGTTATATTGCTATGTGATAAGGGATTTCTGTTTTATATTTACCTCTAAAGTTTTCTTCTTTTATAATTAATGCACTATCTAGATCATGAAAATCAAACGCACCAGTTCCAAGTGCAAAATGAACACTTTGATTTATTCCTAGGCTTGATTCCCCCATGCAACCAATCATTAAATGTAAGTTTGCTGCTTTTACAATTTCGACTATAGCCAATGCGTCTGAGATTCCACTCTTCATAAGTTTAATGTTTACATAGTCAACAGCTTCTTCTTTTATTAACCTCATAACGTCATATTTTGTTTTTGCACTTTCATCTGCTCCAACAGGAAATGGAGAGTGAAACCTAACAAATTTTAATCCTTCAATATCGTGCATTTTTACAGGTTGCTCAAAAACGTTGATATCAATTCCCTTTTTGTATAGTTCGTTTACAAAGGTAATAGCTTCTTTTGGTGTGTATCCCATATTGGCATCAACAATATATTTTGCTCCACTTGTTTTTTCATATATTCTTTCTATAGTCTCAATATCTTCCCTGAGATTTTCTCCAACTTTTATTTTTATAATTCTGAAACCTTCTTCAAAAATTTTTGTTGCATCATTTACTCTCTCTTCTAACGTACCAATAGAAACGGTTTTATCTGTTTCTATTTTTCCTTTTGCACCACCCAGGATTTTATAAACTGGCAAATCAATTTCTTCAGATAAGGCATCTAATACAGCATATTGTACTGCTGCTTTAATGCTTGGAAATGCAAATAGTTTGTCTGTAATATCAAAAATCTGTCTATAATTTTTCGTATCATAACCTTTTATCATTTCATTTATTACTGGTTCAAGAGCAAGCAAAGCTTCCACCTTTTCTCCATTTACTCTAAAAGACGGAGATGCTTCTCCAAAACCAAGTATACCGTTTTCTAATTCGATACGTACCTCAATGTTGCTTGTTTTAGTTGAGATACTATTTGTAATATGAAATGGTTTTTCATATTCAAAGACGTTTAATTTAAATTTTACTGATTTTATTTTACCCATTTTTTCTTCCCCCTTTATTTAACTTCTTTAAATGATAAAATTTCAATTTCAGATTCTGTGTCTATAATATAACCATCTTTACTTTCCATTTCGCCAACCTGGTTGTCATATGGATCATTTCTGAAATATTTTTTCTTGGGAGAAAAGTCAGCCTGAAAATCAAGATTAGCAAACATTCTAAATCCATCTAAATTTCCAAAGTAGAACATTCTCATTTCTTCGTTATCTCTTCTACTACCTCCAAAAGATAAATCTGCTGGTACCCATCCAAAATCTTTAAGGTAAACTAATGCCCAATCATGAGGAGATGCACCAGAAGGGGTTGCGAACCATCCTGATTGCCATTTTGCAGGTATGCCAGCAAGTCTACATAACGTTATAAATGTAACTGCATAAAATCCACAATCTCCTCTAAATACTGTTGTAACGTATTCAGGAATATTGTCATAAAGAGCATAAGGAAGAACATAGGAATAATAAACGTTTTTGGTGAGATAATCATATATGCTTTTTGCTATTTCATAATCATTATTTGGTTTTACGGCTTTTAATATTTTTTGGAGAACTTCTTTCAAATATGGTGTAAATAAAACATGAGGTGGTTTTTCAGATAAATCAGCTTTTGTAGGTTTGTATTTGTACTTTGAATTTTCTCCAATCCATTCTGAAATATTATAGCTAAATTCAACCCAAAAAGTTTCTGTATCTTTTCCTTTCATGTGTACTGTTTTTTGTAAAGTTGTCGGAGAAGACAAGATATAATCATGGCTTGCATTAGTTATTTTTACTGAAGTTTGTTGGAATTTCTCAAATGGTACAGGAAGCCAAACACAAACATCTTCGTTTTTAGGATTTTTTCTTTTAATTGAGATTTTAGCAGAAACAGAGTAAGTTTTTTCTTGTTTAGTTTTTAATAATCTTACTATTGTGTCATTAGTTAATTTTCTAAGATTTCTCCTACTTTTATCTTTTTTCTGTCTTTCTTTATATTCTTTCAATGTAAAACCTACATTGTAATGAAATCTTTCCTGGAACCTTTTTTCTCCGTTAATAAATCTAAAATCAATATACCCATCTTCTAGAAGCTTTTCAAATTCCTGTTTTTTTGCGTTTTTAAAAAGCTTTTTAAAAAGTTCAAAAGCTTCTTTTTCGTTATATGGATAGGCTTTTTCTAAAAGTTCTAACCTGAAGAGTTCGAACTTTAGACGTTCTTTCAATGATTCTGGAATAGGTTTTTTAAATCTCTTTAAAATGTTTTCTTTTACCTGTTTAAACATACCAAGATTTATAAGTTTTTCAATATCCTTTGGTATAGGTGTTGTCAAAAATTTCATATTTTCCCCCCTATTTTTAAAATGATTTATCAAGTTTTTCAAGTTCTTTTAGATTTTTTATAATTATTTTTTTGTTTTTTATTGAAATAATTCCTTTTGAAATTAAATCTTTGAAAGTTCTCGTAACAGTTATACGAGAACATCCAATTATATTTGCTAATTCCTGTTGCGTTAAAGGAAAGTTAATTATAACTTTGCCATCTTTTTTAATTCCTTGCTGAGCTGCAAGCCTGAGTAAAGTATTTGAAATTCTGCCAATTGAATCATTAAAGGTCATGTTTAGCATTTGAAATTCGATAATTCTAAGTTTTCTAATAATGCTTTTCATAAAATATCGGTAAAGAATCGGTGAAGCAGTTAATTGTTCTTCTATTATTTTCTTTTCAAGAATAGAAATTTTAGAATTGACCACAGCAATTGTAATGGTATTGAATTTGGTTTCACCAAAATAATCAACTTCACCAAATATTTCGCCAGGTTGAAGATAAAATAGAATCTTTTCTAGTCCTTCTTTATTAGTAAGCGATTGTTTGAGTTTTCCTTCAACGACAATTGCAATGGAAGATTCATTTGAAAGTTCAATCTCACAATTTTTACCAACTTCTATCTGTTTGCCTTTTTTTGCAAGAGCAAGAAAAACATTTCTCAATTCATTTTGCTTTTCTTTATCAAAAATTGATTCATAAGAAAAGATTTCCATATTAAAAGCCTCCAAGATTATTCGTCATTGTACTCTTTTAATATGGCTTTTATAGAACAGACTAAAGCCTGAACAATATTATCTAGAGACATGCTGGGAACATTCTTCTTATTTAAAACCTGCTGTGGTAAATATGGAACGTGAATAAAACCACCTTTCATGTTTTTGTATTTTTTGTTTATAAGATAAAGTAGCCCATACATTAGGTGATTACATACGAAAGTACCAGCAGAATTTGAAATCGAGGCTGGAATGTTGCAATTTTTTATTTCTTCAACCATTTTTTTGATTGGTAAGTTAGAAAAATAAGCATTTTCACCATCTTCGAAAATAACTTTATCTTTGGGGTTATTTCCTTCATTGTCTGGGATATTTGCATCATCAATATTTATTGCAACTCTTTCAACAGTTATTTCATATCTTCCACCTGCTTGACCTACACAAATTACAATCTCTGGCTTTTCTTTTACAATTAATTCATCAAGGACTTCAATGCTTTTTCTAAATATAGTTGGAATTGATGCTTTAATTATTTGTGCGTTACCAATATAATTTGGTAATTTTTTAACAGCTTCAAAAGAAGGGTTGATTTTTTCTCCACTAAAAGGTTCAAATCCAGTAACCAAGATTTTCATACAATAACCTCCAATACATTATGTTTTCAGTTAAATTATATACAATTTTTCGACAAAATTTTGTATCTTGTGATACAAAATAAGGACTAAGTTTAAAATGTAATACAGATATGTAAGCGCTTACAAAAAACAAGGTAATTTTAAAAATAATAAAAATAATTAGATTTAATTGCTCTTAATTTTGAGTAAATGAATTTGGAAAAGTTATTTAAAATATGATAATCTTCTAACGATATATGTAAGCGCTTACAACAAATAGGGAGGTGAAAGTATGAAGAAACTTTTAATTATTTTTTTATTTTTACTCTGTTTTATTGTTTTTGCAGACAAGATAGTATTTTGGACTGCCCCAAATCCCTTGCAAGAAGAATTTTGGAAACCTTTGATTGAAGAATGGAACAACAATCATCCAGATGTACAAATTGATTGGAAAACTATCCCAGCAGCTGGAAGTTCTGAGGAAGCTATTTTAACAGCAGTTGCCGCTGGAAGCGCTCCAGATTTCTGTACAAATATCTTTAGTGGGTTTGCTGCACAACTTGCTGAGCAAGGGATTATAGTTTCTCTCGATGAGGAATACGGCCAGGAATTTTTTAACTTAGTTAAAACAAGGAATATGGAAAAGGTTATTGAAGGTTGGAAATTAGGTGATCATTATTACGTTTTCCCGATTTATTCTAACCCAATCTTGATGTGGTGGCGAAAGGACAAACTTCTGGAATTAGGTTTTGACACACCACCAAGAACATATTCTGATATTTATGAAGTAGCTAAAAAATATGCAGATCCTCCTGATAGATATGCAATGCAAGTTGTTCAGGGTAGAAATTGGTGGGATAGATGGTTTGATTTTATAACTTATTATTATGCGGCAAGTTCAGGAAAATCATATATTGACACAAAACGTTATAGAGCGTCATTTAATGATGAATACGGAAAATCCGTTGCAAAATTTATCTATACAATGTTTAAAAACAAATGGACAGCAGTTGAAATGGGAAATCAATTTTCCTTGTCAACCGGAAAAGCTTTAGGAGTTTTACAGGGGCCATGGTCTTTAAATTGGGCGAAAAACACTTACCCTGAAGTATACAAGAATATTTGGATTTCACCACCTCCTGTTCCAGATAACTATAATGGAGGGCCAATAAAAACATTTGCTGATACAAAGGGCTTAGTGGTATTTAGTCATTCAAAGTATAAGAAGGAAATTTTTGAATTTATTAAATGGGTATTTGGAAACTCAGAAAATGATGTTAGGTGGATTGAAATAACTAAAATGCCCCCAGCAAGAGAAGATTTAACAACAAATCCATTATTTGAAAAATTCATGAATGATGATCCTTATTTTGCGGCTTATGCTAAAGAAGTTGGAAACGCTATTCCACCAGCCTTGGTATCAAATACAATTGACGTTCAAGATGCAATGACAGTTTACCTAATTGAACCTTTAATGTATTTGAAAAGTACTCCAGAAGATGCAATTAACAAATGTGTAAAAGAAATTAATAAAATACTTTATTAATAGGAGGGATAAGACATGAAAAGATATTTAATTTTAATTCTTTTTATTATTTCCACTTTAGCATTATCTTTTACCTTAAAGGTTGAAGCTGGTAATGCAGATATTCCATTCGTAATGAAAATGTCAGACTTTCTTGATTATATACCAGAAGATGTAGATCCTTATTGGGATGCTATAAGGGTAAAGGTTGACGGGAATTACGTTCCTTTCCAGATTGATGATGTTGATGGCAATAGAAGAATATCTGGTGATGATTATTTAATGTTTCTTGCACACGGAAATTGTGAAATAATTATACCTGAAAATGAAATGGGCAAAGTAGAATTTGAAAGTTATTTTAAAGTAAGTAAAGATGGCAAAAATTGGATTATTAGTGGTGAAAACGGTGAAACATTCAAAATAGATGATCATGGTCTAGTTCACGTTACAAAATATGGAAGTGTTGAGGGGATACTCCTGGATGAAATAGGAATTTTAAGAGTTGCAGGATTTGCAAATAGTACTTATTATGTTAACGGCGAACTTGGAAAACATTTTGAAGAAGTATCATACGCCTTTGAACCTGTATCAATTAAAGTTATAACAGGTCCTGTTGCTTTCAGTGTTTATACAAAGTTGAGATCTATAACTTTTTCAGGACTTGATCAATATGTTGCTACCCATGTATTTAAGAATGGAGATATATTAGTGGATAACAATGTTTCCTTTAGAAATTACGCAGATTTGATGAAGTTACAACATATGGTAACTAGAGTTCTTACAAGCATTGATGGAGATGCTCTTCATGTTCTACCAGTTTTTAGAAAATTGGTTTGGGCAGATCAACTAAATATAACGCCTTACGAATATTGGTCAGAAAGAAAAGCAATAAGAATAGTTAACAATAAACCATATATTGTATTTCCAGCAAAAGATTCAATGAAACCGTTATGGTGGGGAGCAACATACATTTTTGCATCTGAAGAAAGATGGAGAGGAAACTATTCTGAAAAATTCAAATTGGGAATTGCAGAAATTTTACCAGAAATTCCTGTAGTAAAAGATAATTTTGTGGAATGGATTAATGGAAATACATGGGTATTTGAATCGCAGGAATTCAGAGATGGTATATTCAAATGGATTCCTGGAGAATTTGAAGCATTTGAAGCAACAAAAGGAGCATATCCAACTGACATGAATTATTGGCCAAACAGATATTATGCCGGTCAACAAGTGAATTTTAAAAGATTATATAGTATTAATAAATCTAATAGTCTTGAAGAATGGATTAAATTCTTAGAGGTTAAAAGCGACTCTTTTAGAAGAATAAAAATAGTAAAATAATATTGCGGAGGAGCCTTCCTCCGCAACTTTAAAAAAAAGAAGGAGGAATAAAATTGGCAACTATTGAAGATGTAGCAAAAAAAGCAGGCGTTTCTATTGCTACTGTATCCAGAGTTCTTAATAACGCTAATAATGTTTCAGAAAAAACAAAACTTAAAGTATGGAAGGCTATTGAAGAATTGAATTACAAACCTAAGATTCTTGCATCTGCTCTAGCAAGACACAAAGAAAAATTTAGAGTTGGAATATGTGAAAGTAAGAGATTAATCGATATGGAAAAAGAAAAAGTAGTTCCAGAGTTTTATACTGTAATTCTTACAGCTCTTGAAAAAACCGGAGAAGCTTATGGAATTAAATTTTGCAAAATGGATTTATTTAACCCGAGCGAATGTGATGGTTATATTTTGGTAGGCGGTGACACAACTAAAGAGTTAATAAAAGAATATAAAAATTTAAAAAAGCCTTTTTTACTTTTGGACCATTACATTCCTGGAGAAAAAGTTGATTGTATTGTTACAAACGGATTTGATGGAGCTTATTTTGCAACAAAATATTTAATAAAAAAAGGGCTAAGGAAAATTTATCATATACATGGACCTTTAAATTCATATGGATTTAAAGGAAGATTTGATGGGTACACAAGTGCAATGGAAGAAGCTGGACTTCTTCCAAAATATTATGAATATGACGACATTAAAGATAACATGTCTGATGTAATAGATTTTATGCTTAGAAAGAACGAAAAACCCGAAGCGATCTTTGCGTCAAATGATATAACTGCAATGAGGGTGATAAGGGAACTGAAAAAGAGAAATTTCAAAGTTCCAAAAGATGTTTCAGTTATAGGATTTGATGACATTATAAGTGCAGAGAGTTTTGATCCACATTTGACTACTTTAAAAGTTTTTAAAGATGAAATGGGCTCACTAGCTGCTAAGAGAATATATGAACTTTTGGTGGGACATGACATACATCCAATAATGATGTCTCTATTCACAAAATTTATTAAAAGAAAGAGTTCTATTTAGGAGGGATTTATTTGGTTTCTAAATTAAGAAAAAGAGAAAATTATCTTGGGTGGGGATTTTCTTCCATCTACTTAATATACACAGCAATTTTTTGGGGTTATCCCTTTGTCTGGTTAGTAATTCTTTCATTTTCTAAATGGAATTTTTTTGGTTCACCGCGACCGGTGGGATTTAGAAATTTTATAAGGCTTTTCAGTGATCCAATTTTTTGGAGAATTTTTTTAAATACAGTTAATTTTATGGTTTATTTCATTCCGATGGTACTTGGTTTGTCATTACTTTTTGCGCTTGCATTATACAGAGTAAATATATTTAGAACTTTTTTTGCTTTAAGCTTTTTGATAGCAAATGTCTCATCTGGTGTTGCATATTCGATTCTTTTTTCTAATCTTTTTTCAGAGAGTGGTCCAATAAATAGTTTTTTATATAAAAATTTTGGTATTACTGTTCCTTGGTTTAGTGATCCGCAACTTGCTCTTCTTTCAATTGCAATAATGGTAACATGGAAGTTTGTTGGTTATTATGGATTGATTTTATTTGCAGGTTTAAATGCTATTCCAAAATCTTTATACGAGGCAGCCGAACTTGACGGAGCTACTAACTGGCAAAAATTCTGGAAAATAACATTTCCATTAATTAATCCTGCATTAACTACAGTTCTTGTTTTTGCTGTTAACCTGACTTTTGGAATATTCACAGAACCATATATGATAACTGGTGGAGGTCCAATGAGAAGAACTCTTACGTTTATGATGCATATTTATACAACTGCTTTTCAAAGGATGGATCCTTCATATGCTGCAAGTTTAGCAGTAATAACGGGACTCTTAAGTTATGGTTGTGTTTTACTTGTCCGCTTCTTGGTTGAAAGAGAGGTGTCCCTTGTATGACAAATGCTCAGAAAAAAAGATTTCCATACATTACTTTCACATTGTTATTTATCGGAGCGATAATTTGGATTTATCCATATTTCTGGCTTCTTTTTTCATCTTTTAAGCCAGCTAGTGAAATTTATACACGCTTTTGGCCAAGCAAATTTACAATAGAGCATTATAAATTTATATTTTTGATGTCAGATAAACTTCAAAGACCTTTCTTTAGAGCACTCTTAAATAGTATATTCATCTCAGTTACTATTACCTTTTCTGTAATTGTTTCCTCGGCATTTTTTGGATATATTTTATCTAAAATTCGATTTAAGGGTAGAAAAGGTGTTTTTAATTTTATTCTTTTTCAAATGCTTTTTCCTGGATTTATGTTTATAGTTCCGTTATTTGTTTTAATAAAAACTCTTGGATTGTTAAACACATATTCAGCAATAATTTTACCTTCTATAATAAGTGCTTGGGGAAGCTTTATGTTTGCCCAAACATTTAAATCAATTCCAAATGATTATATTGAAGCAGCTAAGATAGACGGAGCAAATACTTTTTGGATTGTAACAAGAGTCATGTTTCCACTAGCACGTTCCACAGCATCTATTGTTGGCTTATTTACATTTATAGGTGCATGGGATAACTTCATGTGGCCTTTAATTGTTATGAAAGATTACAATAAAATGCCGTTATCGGTTTTGCTTGCAAGTTTCAACCATGAATATAGTAGTTATGTTGGACCAATACTTGCTGGTTCAGTAATTCAAACAATACCTATGGTTTTAATTTTCTTAATTTTTAGAAAATATTTCTTGCAGGGAATTTCAGTATCTTTAAAATAAGTTGATGAGAGGAGGAATTTATATGGAGCTGAAACTTGAACGTCATCCAAGAAATCCTTTATTTGCACCAAATCCAAATCACCTTTGGGAAAGTAGATTTGTTTTTAATCCAGCAGTAGTATACGATGGAGAGTTGTTTCATATGTTATACAGAGCGCAGGGTGAAGATATGGTTTCTAGAATGGGTTATGCTGTAAGTATTGATGGAGTAAATTGGAATAGATTTGAAAAACCAGTTTTTTCACCAGCAACTCAAGAGGAACTATACGGCGTTGAAGATCCAAGAATTACATATTTAGATGGATATTATTATGTAAATTACACAGCATATTCTCCTACTGGAATTAAGGTTGCAATGGCACGTACCAAAAATTTTATAACTTACGAAAGATTTGGACCTATACTTCCCGAAAGTCCGAATAAGGATGCTGCTTTATTTCCAGAAAAAATTAATGGAAAGTATGTTCTTATACACAGGATAGAACCAGATATCTGGCTTGCTTTTTCAGATGATTTAATTCACTGGGGAGATTATGTAAAAATAGCATCTCCAAGAAAAGATTACTGGGATAATGTTAAAATTGGTGCAGGAGCTCCACCAATTAAAACTGAATATGGCTGGCTTCTATTGTACCATGGAGTTCAAGAGGGGCCAAGATATACATACAGATTGGGATTTATTGTACTCGATTTAAATGATCCAACAAAGGTTATTAAACGTTCTGAGACGCCAATTTTGGAACCAGAAGAAGAATGGGAAATATTTGGAGGAGTTCCAAATGTAGTATTTTCAGATGCAATGGTTAGATATAAAGACAAGTATTATGTTTATTATGGGGCAGTTGATAATTACATAGCACTTGCAACAATTGAGATTGAAAAAGTTGAAAAATGGATAAGGGGGTAAATATATGTTTAAGGTTGCAATAGTTGGCGCGGGGAGCGCCGTTTTTTCTTTAAGAATTATTAGCGATTTTACAAAAATACTTGAATTTAAAGATGTTGAAATTTGTTTGATGGATATAGATGAATCAAGGTTAAATTCAACATACATCCTTGCAAATAAATTAAATGAAGAAATGGGAGCAAAATTAAAATTTAAAACTACTACAAACCTTGAGGAAGCAATTGATGGAGCAAGGTTTGTAATTAATACAGCTATGGCAGGTGGGCATGATTATTTAGAAAAAGTTAGGAAAATAGGAGAAAAATGGGGCTACTATAGAGGAATAGATTCACAAGAATTTAACATGGTATCAGATTATTACACAATATCGAATTTTAATCAATTGGATTTATTTTTAAAAGTTGCAAGATTAGTTGAAGAAAAGGGTGAAAAAGACGCATGGCTATTGCAGGCTGCAAATCCAGTGTTTGAAGGAACCACATTGATTTTAAGAAATGTACCAATAAATATGGTTGGTTTTTGTCATGGACACTACGGTGTACATCGCTTAGCTGAAGTTATAGGGCTTGATATAAGCAAATTAGATTGGCAAGTTGCAGGTGTAAATCATGGTATATGGTTAAATAGATTTTTGTATGATGGTAAAGATGGATATAAGGTAATAGATGAATGGATAGGAAATAATGTTTATGAACCAAAACATCCTTTTGATGACCAGCTTTCTTTAGCTGCTATAGATATGTATAAATTTTATGGACAAATGCCTATAGGAGATACTGTGAGGAATTCTTCCTGGAAATATAATTATGACCTTGAAACAAAGAAAAAATGGTATGGAAAATTTGGTGGTGCCGATTCACAAATTGGTTGGAAATGGTATCAGAACAACATAAAAGAAATTACTGAAACGATTAATAAATTAGCAAATTTTGTTTCAATGAATCCAAATATCAAATTGTTGGATTATAATACTTACAAAGATTATATGAATAATGAAATTTTCAAAGAAGAAATTGAAAGCATAATTAATCCAAAAAAATTTAGTGGAGAACAACACGTTCCATTTATAGATTCAATAGTTAACAATAAAAAACAAAGATTTGTTGTTAACATACTAAACAACGGAGCAATAGAAGGAATAGACAACGATGTAGCTGTTGAAATTCCAGCGTGGGTAGATTCATCGGGAATACATCCTGAACAAATTATGCCAAAATTATCAGAAAGAGTTATTAAGTATTACTTAAAGCCGAGAATAATGCGAATGGAAATGGCACTTGAAGCATTTACTAAAGGAGATATAAATGTTTTAAAAGAACTTCTTTTTAGAGATCCAAGAACCAGGTCTGAAGAGCAGGTAGAAGGAGTTTTAAATGAAATAATGAATTTGCCAGAAAATGCAAAAATGAGAGAGTATTATAAGAGGTGATTATATGAAAAAGATTTTAATTTTTATTTTTTTATTTTTTGGAGCATTTTTATTTTCACAAATTAATACAAATCACTTGGAGTTTTTAGGAGAAGATTTTGTATTAAATGGAGAAATGGTGAGAGGATATTTTGTATATGCTGATAAAACTTCAGATGGTTATAGGAAAATTCCTGCAAAAGGAGAAGGGGATATATGTGTTGATGATGTTTCAAGAGCAGTTGTTACATATGTTGAAATGTATGAATTTACTCGAGATAGTAAATATCTTGATTTAGCAAAAAAAGCAGCAAAATTTATTGTTCAAATGCAAGATTATGACGGAGACTTTTATAATTTTGCATATGTTGATGGTACTATAAACAAAACTGGTATAACAAGTTCAAAGCAGCATTCATGGTGGGCTGTTAGGGCATTTTGGGCTTTATCAAAAATTTCAAAATATGATTTTACATTTCTTGAAAATGCTAAGAAGGGTTATGAGTTATTATCCAACTATGTTGATGCTGGATTGTTAAATGGAGTGGGCGATCAGACATCAGTTTACATTCTTGGTTTGTGTGCATTAAATGATTTGGGAATTAATGTTAAAAATGAAATCAGGAATTCTGCAGATGCCATATTGGGACTTTATCAGTATGGATTTTTTAAAACTTATAAAGATAAAATACTCTGGCATGGATGGGGAAATAGGTATGTGGAAGCTCTTGTAGAAAGTTATAGAGTTTTAAAAGATAAAAAATATTTAGAATACGCAAAAAAAGCTCTTGAAATAGAAGGGCCAATTTTCTTGTCTACGGGGTTTATATATGAAATTTCAGACAAAGTAAAACTTTTTCCTGAACTTTCTTATGCAGTTGAAAGTATTACAGTTGGAGCAATAAAATATTATCTCGAAACAAGAGATGAAGAAATAGGTGTTTTAGCCTCCCTCATGGCAGGATGGTACAAAGGGTTAAATAGGCTTGGAAAACCTATGTATGGTCCAAATAGTGAAGGATATGATGGAATGGAATTTGCTCATATAAACTACAATGCAGGTGCTGAATCAACTATTTCAGCAGTTAGAACAATGTTATTTTTAGAAATTATGCCCGATAAATTAAAAAAATTATCGGAAGGAAAGCTCTTAAAATCATATCCCTTACAAGTTTTGGAAGCAGAAGCTGGTGACTGGGGATTATCCGATGTTCAAGTTTTGGTTGATGCTAAATTTGGTGGTTCAAGCGCTCTTTCATTTGAAGATAATGTAAGACTCAAGTTCAATGTTTCTCCTGGAGTTTATGATGTTATAATAGTTGGAAATGGTGGATACGATTGTACGGTTGTGTCTGGTGATGATAAAGTAACTGGAACCTTAAATGGAAGTTATGTCCATCTTGGGAAATTAAAGCTAGATCAGTTTAGGGTTATATTAAAAGGGGCTGGAATTATTGACCAAATAATTTTAATTCCTGAAAAAATAGGAGTTTTAACATCTGATATTTCTGCTTTTTACGAAAACGGGAAATTAACACTCAAAAAAGAAAACGTAGAGGCTAAAGTTGTTGAAAATAAAACAGAAAGTTTTGTGACATTTGATAAAATGGATAATTTTATCCTGTTTAATCTTGAAAATGTTTTAAACAACAATGGAATAGCTGATTCAATAAATGAAAAAGGAAATTTTGATAATCTTGGATCAGTTCTTGGGAGTTATCTTCCACAAGAGATAATAGAAAAGATAAAAGATTATAAAATACCATTTAAAATATATGAAAAAGGAAATGATAATATAAGGTGTAATGGACAAATTTTAAAGTTTAAAAAAGTATTTGTGAAAAACTTATATCTTTTAGTTGCTGCAAATCATGGAGATTATAATGTAATCTTTAAAGTTAATGGCAAAGATTTTGAAATGAAAATTCCTGATTGGTGTTCTGAAAAAATTGATATTATTTCAGATTATAGATTTGTTTTGACAGGAGAAAAACAATTTATTAAATGTGGTTTAAAAATTATTAGATTTGAGATAAATGGCATAATAGAAGAAATAATTCTTCCAAACGAAGTAAATGTTCACGTGTTTGCTATTACAGGAGAGTGGTAATTAAAATATAAAAAAATTTTATTCCCGCACATATGTGCGGGAATTTTTTTTGACATATATAGGAATAAAAGTTATAATTATATTACCATATGGTCATATAGTTAAGAGGTGATTATATGATTGAAGTTATAGAAATTATAAAATTATTTTCAAATGAAACAAGGGCAAGGATACTATTTTTAATTTCTAATACAGAAGTATGTAATTGTGATATTGAAAATGTTCTTAATATAACTCAATCTAATGTTTCAAAACATTTAAAACAGGCTGAATTTTTGAAATTAGTTAATAAAAGAAAAAATTCCTATTGGACTTACTATAGTTTGAACCAGGAGATGTTAAAAAGATATAGCTTTATAAAAGAAATATTGAAAGAATTAAGTAAAATTGATCCATTTAAAAATGATTTAAGAAATTTAAGAGAGTATTTAAAAAATCCTGGTAGATGTGAAAGGAGGTAAAAATATGAAAAAGAAAATGAGATTTTTTGAAAAATATCTCAGTGTTTGGGTAGCTCTTTGTATAATAGGGGGATTTTTACTTGGAAAGGTTTTACCTCAAGTCCCAAAAACTCTAAGTAAATGGGAATATGCAAATGTATCAATTCCTATCGCAATTTTAATCTGGTTAATGATTTATCCTATGATGTTGAAAATAGATTTTTCAAGCATTAAAAATGTGGGAAGAAACCCAAAAGGCCTTATAATTACTTTGACTGTTAATTGGTTGATCAAACCTTTTACAATGTACTTTATAGCCTATTTCTTTTTAAAAGTAGTTTTTGGAAATATAATTGGTGTTGAGTTATCATCTGAATATGTGGCAGGAGCTGTTTTGCTTGGAGCGGCACCTTGTACAGCTATGGTTTTAGTATGGAGCTATTTGACAAATGGAGATGCCTTATATACTCTTGTTCAGGTAGCTATTAATGATCTTGTAATATTGTTTGCTTTTGCTCCCATTGTTTCATTTTTGTTGAAAGTTGGAAATATTACAGTACCTTTCAAAACACTTATATTTTCAGTAGTTATTTTTGTTCTTATTCCTTTAATTGTAGCAATAATCACAAGGCATTATGTAATTAAGAATAAGGGAAAAGAATATCTTGAAAGAAAATTCATTCCAAAATTTTCAACAATCTCTATTATTGGGCTTCTTCTGACTTTAATACTTCTTTTCTCCTTCCAAGGTGAGACTATAGAAAAGAATTTTATACACATCTTACTTATTTCAATTCCGTTAATTATTCAAACTTTTCTTATTTTTACTATTGGATATTTCTGGGCTTATTTTTGGAAAGTTCCACATTCAATTGCTGCACCTGCTGCAATGATTGGAGCAAGCAATTTCTTTGAACTTGCAGTTGCAGTTGCTATTTCTCTCTTTGGAATGAACTCGGGAGCTGCACTTGCAACTGTTGTTGGAGTATTAGTTGAAGTTCCAGTAATGCTTACACTAGTCAAAATAGCAAATACAACGAGAAAGAAATTTAAAAATGCATAGGCATTAAATTGTGGTATAAATAATAATGGAGGTTGATAAAATGATGAAAATAGCATTTATTTCAGATGTACATTCAAATTTAGAAGCCTTGGAAAGTGTCTTAGAAGATATAAAAAAGGAAAATGTTGATAAGATATTTTGCCTTGGGGATCTTGTAGGTTATGGACCAAATCCAAATGAGGTTATAGAAAAAATAAAAAAGGAAAATATTATTTCGGTAATGGGAAACTATGATGATGCAGTTGGGTTTGAAAAAACAAGTTGTGGTTGTTCTTATAATCCTGGAAGAGAAACTGAAGTTGGTGATGAATCATTATCATGGACAATTAAAGTAACAAGTAAAAATAACAAAGAATTTTTAAAAAATCTTCCAAAAAAACTTTCATTAGAAGTTGAAGGAGTTAAAATTTTACTTGTGCATGGAAGTCCTTTGAATCACTTATTGGAATATGTAAAACCATCTACCGATCCAGAAAGATTAAAATTAATTGCAGGATCAGTTGAAGAAGATATCATAGTTAATGGCCATACTCATTTGGCTATGGCAAAGCATTTGTATGGAAAAACAATTTTAAATCCTGGTAGTGTTGGTAGAACCAAGGATGGAAAACCAGGAGCAACTTATTTAATATTAGAAATTGATAAAGGTGTGTTTAGTTATAGATTTAAATTTGTCGAGTACGATGTTAAAAAAACCGTTGAAAAAATAGTTAAAGTGGGTCTTCCAATTGAACTTGCAACTGTTTTGGCTCTTGGTTCAACATTTAATATGGGACCATCAAAAAATAAAAAAAATGATCTAGGTATTTTTAAAGTTTAATAGTGGGGGTAAAATTATGCCAAAATTTCAAAAAGGTGAATGGGTTTTAATAACAGGCGGTTCTTCAGGAATTGGTGAGGAATTTGCATATCAACTTGCTGAAATGGATTTGAATTTGGTTTTAGTGGGAAGAAGTGAGCAGAGACTAGAAAGTGTGAAAAGAAAAATAGAAAGTGTTAATAAAAATATTAGGGTTGAGACATTGTCTTTTGATTTATCAAACGATATGGAAGATCTTATTAAAAAATTAGATAATTATCCTATTGATCATCTAATTAACAATGCAGGATTCGGTTGGTACGGAGAATTTGTTAATGGTAATAAAGAAATATATGAAAATATGATATCTGTAAACATTAAAGCATTAACGATTTTAAGTTATCATTTTTCAAAAAAGTTTATTGAAAAAGGAAAAGGTGGAATAATAAACGTTGGTTCAGTTGCAGGATTCTTTCCTATTCCACACTTTGCAGTATATGGTGCGACAAAAGCCTATGTTTATAGTTTATCGTATGCACTCTGGGCTGAGCTAAAAAAACACAATGTTCATGTTATGTGTTTAGCACCTGGAAAGACAAAAACTAGATTTTTTGAAAGAGCTAATATGCAGAATTCAGATAAAACAATGAGTGCAAAGAAAGTTGTCGAAGGAGCATTAAAAGCTTATTCAAAAAACAAACCACTTTATATTCCAGGATTTTCCAATAAACTTTCCTATCTATTAGTAAGAAAAATTTTTAGTGATAAATCTATATCAAAGCTATTAGAAAAAAATTTTTGATTATATAATGTATTTAAAAAACGGGCTTATTTAAGCCCGTTTTTTTTTTTTAAGTGTTTAATATAAATCGATAAAATTTTTATTATATAAAAAGTTTTAAATTAATGTTAATTTTGAGAATTATTATCAATATGGTATAATTAGTTAGAACTAATTAGAAGGGGGGATTATATGAAAGAAATTTTTTCAATAGTACTTAGCGGAGCTGCTGGTCAAGGAGTGCAAACTGTTGAAAATTTATTTACAAATATTGCCAAAAACTCTGGCTACTATGTATTTGCAACAAAAGAATATATGTCAAGAGTAAGAGGTGGAAATAATTCTACTGAAATTGTTATTTCTTCAAAGCCTGTTAGGGCATTTAGAAGAAAGATTGACCTATTAGTTGTTTTAAATTCAAATGCTATTGAAAGATTGCGTGATAGAATAGACGATGAAACAATAATTATAGGAGAAGAAAAATTCATAAAAGGTGAAAAAAATGCTATCTTTGTGCCTTTAATTGATATTTCCAAGGAGTTTGGAAGTATTATTTATGCAAATTCTGTTGCTGCAGGAATATTGTCTGGAATAATTAATGCTGATATGGAAGTTGTTAAAAATACAGTAAAACAATATTTTTCAGAAAAAGGAGAAAATGTTATTCAAAGTAACCTAAATTCAATTTTAAAAGGCTTTGAAATTGGTAAAGATTTAAATATTAATTTTGAAATTGAAAAAAACAATGATGTTAAGAAGCATATGTTATTTAATGGTTCAAAAGCAGTTGCTAATGGAGCGGTTGCTGGTGGCTGTAATTTTATATCATCTTATCCAATGTCTCCTGCTACTGCTGTATTTACTGAACTTGCAAAAATGTCTAAAGATAAAAAAATAATTGTGGATCAGGCTGAAGATGAGATTGCTGCTGCAAATATGGTTATAGGGGCTTGGTATGCTGGTGCACGTGCACTTGTTTCTACTTCTGGTGGTGGTTTTGCGTTAATGGAAGAGGCAATCAGCTTATCTGGAATGATTG
Source organism: Thermosipho sp. (in: thermotogales) (assembly GCF_020054775.1). Lineage (NCBI taxonomy): Bacteria > Thermotogati > Thermotogota > Thermotogae > Thermotogales > Fervidobacteriaceae > Thermosipho > Thermosipho sp. (in: thermotogales). The sequence goes on from NZ_JAIHAP010000006.1 coordinate 46,594, forward strand.
AAACACCGATAGTTGTTCATTTAGGTCAAAGGCCAGGCCCGGCTACTGGGCTTCCTACAAGGACAGAACAAGGTGATTTGAATTTAGTCCTATATGCAGGCCATGGTTCATTTCCAAGAATAATTCTTGCCCCTTCAACTCTAGAAGAAGCATTTTACTTGTCTGCTCAAGCTTTTAACTTTGCAGACAAATTTCAAGTTCCAGTATTTGTTTTAACAGATCAATATTTTTTGGATACATATTATAACGTTGAAAAATTGCCAAGAGTTGAGGTTCATAGATACATTGTTGAAACTACAAAAGATTATAAAAGATATGAACTTACTGAGAATGGAATTTCTCCTAGAGGAATTCCTGGATATGGAGAAGGTGTAGTTAGAGTTGATAGTGATGAACACGATGAATACGGACATATAACTGAAAGTCCAAAAGTTAGAGTAGATATGGTAAATAAAAGAATGAAAAAGTTAAATGAAATTTTAAAAGATTTTATTTCACCAGTATTGTGTGGGAATAAAGATTATGAATATCTTTTTGTTTCTTGGGGTTCAACTTCTCAAATTTTAAAAGAAGCGATAGAAGAATTAAATAATGAAAAAATTGCTATGTTACATTTTCCTCAGGTATATCCTCTTGCAAGAAAGATTGAAGATTATTTGAAAAAGGCTAAGAAAGTTATTTTTGTAGAACAAAATGTTACTGGACAATTTGCAGATTTAGTCAGAGTGGAATTTGGTATTGACACGTCGAATAGGATTTTGAAATACGATGGATTTCCATTCTCTGTAGAAGAGTTGAAAGAAAAGATTGGGGAGGCGTTATAATGTTGAACGTAAAATTATATGATATTCCTGATGCTGATATTGCTTGGTGTCCAGGCTGTGGTAACTTTGGAATACTTAATGAATTAAAAACTGCACTTTCTGAATTAAACTTAAAGCCTAATCAAGTTGTTATTGTTTCAGGTATTGGTCAAGCAGCAAAGATGCCTCAGTACGTTAATGTGAATATGTTTAATGGTTTACATGGTAGAACTCTACCAGTTGCAACTGGAATAAAATTGACAAATCCTTCCCTAGTTGTAATTGCCGAAAGTGGTGATGGATGTACATATGGAGAAGGAGGTAATCATTTTATTCATACAATAAGGAAGAATCCTAATATCGTTAATATAGTTCATGACAATATGATATATGGATTAACAAAAGGTCAAGCTTCACCAACAACTCCAAAAGGCGTAAAAACGACATTACAATTTGATGGAGTTTATATTGATCCATTTAATCCGATTGCTGTTGCAGTTGCTTTGAATGCATCATTTGTTGCCAGAACGTTTATGGGTTATACAGAATTAACTGTAGAATTAATTAAAAAAGCAATTAACCATAAGGGATATGCTTTGATAGATATTTTACAACCGTGTGTTACTTTTAATAAATATAATACATATCAATGGTACAAAGAAAATACATATATTCTTCCAGAAGATTATGACCCAACTGATAGAAAAAAAGCTTTTGAGATTGCTATGGATACTAGTAAATTAGCACTTGGTCTAATTTACAAAAATGATTCAAGAGATGTATATGAAGATTTTCATCCAAGGATAGAATTATTCTAAAGGAGAGAGATTATAATGGTTGAATTTCTAGGCTGGTTCAATGTATCACTATTAGTATTTAACTTTAGTTCATTTCCTCTAAGGCTTTTAAATCAAAAACTAAAAAATGGCAAATTAACATTTTTAATAAGATTTTTAAAAAAATATCACAAAATAACAGGTCTTTTTTTGGTAATAAGTGGTTTTATACATGGTTTTTTAGCATTAGGATATAATTTTTATTTTCATACAGGTAGTTTATTATGGTGGATGATTATTTTGATGTTCTTATTTTATTTATTAGGAAAATTGAAATTTTTAAAACGTAAGTGGATTTACTTTCATAGAAGCTTAGGTGTATTATTGGTTGCATTTTTATTAATTCACTTATTAAATCCTTGGCTATTTTAATTTTTGAAGGAGGGGTAGTTATGAAAAGGTTATTTAGTGTATTCTTAATTTTTATTGTGTTTTTAGGCTTTTCTTTATCATTGGAAGATATGTTAAATAATGAAAATATGTTTGTTATATCATATGAGAGTCTTACTAAGAATGATGGTGAAAATGGAAGTTCTTGGGTTTCAGTAAATGGATTAGTATACGATTTAAGCGATGTAAAAGCTTGGGTAGGCGGTGTGCATGCAAATGGACGATTTAAAGCGGGGAAGGAATACACTTATGAAATATATTCTATTTCACCACATGGAAAAGCTATAGTTGAAAAATACAAGCCAATTGGAATATTAGGTTTTACTATTGAAGATTTAAAGAAATTCAATAGTGAAAAATTTTTAATTTCATATGAAGGAATAGTATACGATGTAACTAATTCAAAAACTTGGAAAGAAAAAATAGGTTTTAATTTGGAAGATAAGGAAGTAACATATTTTATAAAAGAGAAAAAATATTCAGACTTTACAACTTGGGATAATATTTATCAAGTAGGTCTTTTAATTATTCCTTACAGAGATTTAAGTATGTACAATGGTAAAAATGGTATGAAAGCATATGTAGCAGTTGAAGGAAAAATATACGATGTAACATATTCAAAAAGATGGAAAAATGGAAACCATATGAATAAACACTCGGCAGGCGAAGAGTTAACATATGAAATAATAAAATTTTCTCCACATGGAATGAAAAAATTAGATAATGTATTTAAAATAGGATACTTAGTTTTTCAAAAAAATGAAAATTATACAATAAAGGAAAATAAAGTTTTTAAAAATGGTTATTTAATAGGTTACATTATAAAATAAAACAAATTTACTCCCCCTTTTTATATATCAAAGGGGGAGAATTTTTTTTATGTTATTTTTTATACATATCCATATTTTCAAAAATAACATACTCTAAGTTTTTAAAATTTATCGCTATTTCAAGATCGGCATTAATTTGAACTAATGTGTTGTATATTTTTCTTCTAATTTTATCATTATAATCAATTGGCAAATAATATCCTAATGTTACATGTGGAATGTAAAAGTCATTTTGTTTGATCAAAGTATCAAATTTTTTTCTAGTATTTAATAGTAGATTTAATTCCTCTTCATTTGTTGGAGAAAACATTATTCCAATGGCTGAGCCACCATTGTAGAGACCTAAAGATTTCATCTTGATTTTTTTACTTGATTTTATTTCTTCTAGTATTTTTCTTGCCTTCTCTTTGTTGTTTTTCATGCAATTTTCAATTTCTTTAGTTATATTATAATTGCAAAGATCATGTAATGTCATATGAAAATATTTTTCTGATAAAGGGTGTGCTAAATAATTGCCTAATTTAGAATATAATTTTTTTGAATATTTAAAACCTTTTTTTATCTTCTTCTTCTTCCAAGAAAAAAATAATTGTATCTCCCTTGAAATCCTTATAGTTACCTTTTTCATCTACCTTAAGAAAAAGTTCATTTTTTGGATTCCATTCTTTTAGTAAATTAACCAATGAGTTTTCCTTTAATTCTTTTAACTTTTCGATATATTTATTAAAATTTAGTTTCATAATACACCTCCATAAAAGAAAGTTTTTTCAAATTTTAGAATATAATGGAGATTATTTCCATAAAATTGAAATAAATAATATTTTTTTACAAAATTTAAATATGGTATTATCGAGTTGAAGTTGACCATAACTTTATTAGAAAAACTATCTATCAATATTTTGAAAAAATACTAGATGATTATAAAGAATCTTGTAATTATTTTAACATATTTGACAATAAAATTTGTTTTCAAAGTAATTGTATAATTCTAACTTATTCCATGAGGAGGTGGGGTTATGAAAAGATTATTTGTTTTGTTATTAGTAATTACAGTTATTATGGCTTTTAGTGTTGAAACGTTGGTTGTTAGTTCAAGGCTTTGGACTCCTCCAACAGAAAAAGAATTTATTTTAAATGAGATTATCAAGCCATTTGAGGAAATGTATAACGTTAAAGTTGTTTTCCAAACAATGGATGATGAAACAATGTTAAAACAAGTAAAAGTACAAAAGGAAACAGGAAAAATTACTACTGATGTTATTATTGCTTATGCCACTAAAATGCCAGAGTGGGTTGAAAATGGTTTAGTAGTAGACCTTTCACCTTATGTTAGCAAATGGACCGATAGGCACTTTTCTAAAGGTTTTGATTCCATGACTGTTTTTAATGGTAAAAGATATTTCCTCCCTGTTGGAGCTGATGTATATCTTACGCTCATTAATAAAAAAGCGTTGCAATATAAGCCAGCTGACGTTGATGTTCAGAATCTTACCTGGGAGCAGTTAGCTGAATGGGCAAATTTAGTTGCTCAAGGTGAGGGAGAAGGTAAATTTGCTGTAACTGGTGTTCCTATGAAATCACTCATTTACCAAATAGGTGCAATTTCTTTATCATATGGTGGTCATTGGCCAAATTTAGATAATCCTGGAGCAGTTGCTGCATGGTATTTGATTTATAAAATGAAAGATGCATTTTCACCTGCAGTAAAAACATACGATGATACAAGACCTCCAATGAAAAGAGAAGAAACTTGGATGACTGTTGCACATTGTGCTCGTGTTGGTGAAGTTTATAAGAGCAATCCAACTCAATTTATTATTGCGCCTGCTCCAAAAGGACCTGCAGGTATTGGTTCAATTGCTGGAACAAGTGGTCTTGCAATTGTCAATGGTACAAAACATTTTGATCTCGCTTTAAAGTTCTTAGAATATATGACAAGACCTGATATCATGGTTAAATCTCATAAAGGAACAGGTGGATTTATCCCTCCAGTTGATGAAGCAATCAAGTATTTAGGAAATGATGAACAAGATGAAGTTATTAAAAATGCTATTAAAGTTATGAATCAGGGAGTTCTTTCTTACATTGCACCAATTTGGAAAGATTGGGGACAAGTAAAACTTGTCTATGATGAACTTTTTAAAAAGATGATTCTTGAAGAAGGGAAATTGGATGTTGATATGCTTGAACTTTATCAACTTCAAATTGATGCACAAAGAAAATAAAAATAAATTTTTGGGGGCTGCATGCCCCCTTATTTAAATGAGAGGTGATAAATTTTGACAAAGACTTTTTCAAAAAAATGGATTCCATATTTTCTTATTGCCCCAACGTTAATCTACTATATAATTTTTTGGTTAAGGCCAGTTGTTTCTGCAATTTACTATAGTTTTTTTGACGACAATAATGTCTTTACAATTAATAATTACTTGACAATTTTTAGAGATGAGTACTTCAAAAAAGCAGTTATTAATACTTCTATTTTTGTAGTCATATCGGTAACTCTTGAATTTGTTGTTGCTCTTGGGCTTGCATTGATAATTAACAAAAAATTTAAAGGTGCCCAAGTTTTATTGTCTATAGCACTAATCCCTATGGCACTTCCTGCTGTTGCAGTAGGTGCAATGTGGTCAAGTGGTTTTGCCACATATGGATGGGTTAACAGTTTGTTATACCATTTAGGATTGATTTCTGCGGATGGTAAAATTGCTTTTTTAGCTGGGAATGATTTTCAATCGTTAATGTTGATAATTCTTATTGACGCGTGGCAAGTTATTCCTTTTATGATGGTTATTCTTCTTGCTGGACTTCAAGGTCTTTCTAAAGAAGCAATAGAAGCAGGATACATTTTTGGTGGTTCAAGATTTACAGTTTTAAGAAAAATAACTTTGCCTATGCTTAAACCAAGTATTCAAACTGCTTTAATTTTAAGAATAATATCCGCAATTCAAGTGTGGTTAATAATAGTAATGATTTATGGCTATAGAAGAATTCCTGTGTTACTAGAAGAAGTGGTATTTTATGAGGAACAATTATTAGGTTTCTATAGAGTTGCTCTTGCCTACTCTGTTATTGTTGCTGCAATTGTTTCTGTTGTTTCAATAATTTATTTGAAAGTCTCTGGCGCCTTTGAAAGGGAGGAGCAATGATATGAGAGTAAATAAAATTTTAAAACAAACACTTTTTTATCTTGTTGTTGCTGGAATTATTCTTGTAATATTAACACCGATATACTTTTTAGTAGTAATTTCACTAATGTCGGACCAGGAAGCTTACGATTGGCCTACTCAATTAGTACCTTCTTTTTTTAATAATTATAAACTTGAAATAGTTGACGGAAAATTTTTGATCAGCGTTTATAGTTCTGCAAAGAAAAAATATTCTACACTAATTAAAACAAATGATTTTGAAGAATTGCAAAAATTTGTAAGGAATAAAACAAATTCAACTATAAAGAAAGAAATATTTGATATTCAGGTTAAAAAGTTAAATGAGTTGATAAGTAAAAACAGTGAAGAAATAAGTAATTTAAGAAATAAAATTGCAAGTTTAGAGTCTAAATTAAATACAGTAACGGTTAACCTAGTAAGATATAAAACTCAATTAGAAAAGGCAAAAAAAGCTAATATGAATAATTTGATTTCAATAATTAATGAGAAAATTATTGAATTTGAAAATGAAAAGAGAGAATATGAAAAACAAATAAAAGAGTTGAATGAAAGACTTGATGAAATAGGCTCTGTAAAATTTTCAGTTTCTAAGCATTTATTTGATAATTATGTTAATTTTTTCAGAGTAACAAGTGATGCTCTTCCTGCCCTATTTAGAAGTATTCAAGTAGCAATTTTAACTGTTCTTATTTCCTTAACTATTGGTGGAATGGCAGGTTATGCATTTGCAAGGTATAATTTTAAAGGGAAGAATTTGCTGAAATTGAGTGTTCTATTTGTAAGAATGTTTCCAGGAATTTCAATTGCAATGCCAATGGTTATAATTCTCATAAATATGGGATTTTATGATAAACCTATTGGTCTTTCATTAGTTTATTCTGTTGGGCAAATTGGAATGACAATATGGATAACAGCAAGTATTTTTATGGGAATTTCTAAAGAGTTAGAAGAAGCTGCTATGATATTTGGGACCACAAGATGGGGAGCATTTTTTAAAGTTACATTACCTCTGGCACTTCCTGGATTGGCAGCAAGTGCAATGTATGCCTTCATAGGTAGTTGGTCTGAGACTGCACAAGCAATTGTTTTAACTCAGTTTAATCCTACCTTCCCAGTTGTTGTCTATCAAACACTTGTAGGTGCAAAAGGATTAATAAATTTGACTGCTGCTGGAGGTGTTTCACTTGCACTTCCTGCTGTTATTTTTACCCTGATTATTAGAAGGTACATTTTGCAAATGTGGGGCGGAGTAAAAGTATAAAAACAATTATAAAAAGGAGAGATGATACATGGCTACACTTGAGCTTATAAATCTTTCAAAAAGATATGGAAAGAATGTTTGGGGAGCAAAAAATGTAAATCTTAAAGTAAATAATGGAGAATTCATAGTTTTTCTAGGGCCATCTGGATGTGGAAAGACAACTACTTTAAGAATGATTGCAGGGCTTGAAGAAGTTACTGAAGGAAAAGTGATTATTGATGGAAAAGACGTAACATATTTAGAGCCTAGAAAGAGAGAAGTTAGTATGGTTTTTCAAAGCTATGCGGTTTGGCCTCATATGACAGTATATGATAATATTGCCTTTCCATTAAGATTAAGAAAAATGCCTATGGATGAAATTGATAAAATTGTTAAAGAAGTTGCTGAGATGGTAAAAATCGAAGAACTTTTAAAAAGATTTCCTTCCCAATTATCCGGTGGACAAAGGCAAAGAGTTGCACTTGCTAGAGCTCTTGCAGTAAAACCAAAAATATTTTTAATGGATGAACCACTTTCAAATTTAGATGCGAAATTAAGAGTTAAAATGAGAACAGAGTTAAAAGCAATACATCATAGAACAGGAGCTACTACCATTTTTGTTACACATGATCAATCAGAAGCAATGTCTATGGCAGATAGAATAGTTGTTATGAGAAATGGTAAAATAGAACAAGTTGGAACTCCAGATGATGTTTACTTTTACAGTGC
>NZ_JAIHAP010000007.1:0-54097 GCF_020054775.1 Thermosipho sp. (in: thermotogales)
AACATCTCAACAATGACAAATGATTTGGCAGCAACAAGTGAAGAGCAAAGTGGAGCATCAGAAGAAGTAAGTGCAGCAATAGATAGAGTAACAAGAACGTTAGATGAGGTAGAAAATGAAATAAAACAAATGGCAATGGATGTTGAAGAACAAGCAAAACAGGCAAGTGAAGTAAAAACTTACTCTGACGACTTAAATGTTGCTGTATCTTCTTTGAATGAATACCTTTCTAAGTTTAAAATATAATTTATACAATTTGATTATTGCATTTATACCCCCTGATTAGTATTAATTTATTCAGGGGGTTTTTGTTTTTATATGATCAACAGCTTCTTCTAAATAAAGTTAAATAAAATTTATTTAACATAGCATAAATTAAACTTTTTATGGTATTATTTCTTTGATATTTTTCTGATAATAATTCATTTATTAAATTAAAAACTCCACCCCTAAACTTTAATGGGTGGAGTTTTCATCTTTTAAAATCTAAACTTTATTTACTTACTTAAAATTAAATAAATTGCCACTCCTGAAACTGCGACAGAAATTACAGAAAGAATCATTGAAAAAGTGCTTAATGTAGAATTCGAAGAATTTTCTAAATTTTCAACTTTTTGTGTTAATTTTTCTACTGAATTGTTTGTGTCATCTTTAAATTGATTAAAATCACTTTCAATTGTTTCAATCTTTGCAACTGTTTGCTCCATACTATTTACCTTTTCATTTAATGAATTAATTTGTTTTTCGAATTGGCTAATTTTTACGTCATTTTGTGAAGTATAAGTTTGGAAATCTACTTTTAATTGTGTAATATCACCAGATAATGCAGATATTCTAGTATCCCATGCTTTAGTTTTTGCATTAATATATTCTTCTAAACCTGTGACTTTATCATTTATACTATCTATCACTGCTATTTTTTCTTTCAATGTTTCAAGGTCTGTTTTTATAACTGATATTTCTCCCTCGAGTCCTGAAATTTTATTTTCCATTGTTGCTTGAAAATTGCTAAATTGAGAGTTTATACTATCCTTAAATGCATTATATTCGTTAAAACTAACTTTGCTGTCTAATATTGTTTTTAAATTGTTACCTGACAATGCCGCTTCTAAATCTTCTAATTTTCTTGAATTATCGGCAACTGAATTTTTAATCGATGATAAATCTATCGAAAGACTTTTTACATCATTCTTTGTATTTACTATTGAAGTTTTTAACTCACTTAAATCCGATGAAAGAACTTGTACAGTATCTTTAATCGTTGCTAGATCTTCAATTTTATTCATTGCCGTACTTACAATATCCGAAAGTGTTAATATCTGCTCTCTTAAACTACTAATATTTGAAGTATTTGAAACAGCTTTATCTATTTTTTCCTGCAAATAGTTCATAGTTCTATAAATTGCCACTGCCACTTGATACCTTGTCATTGCTTGATTTCCTTGAAATGTTCCATCAGGCATTCCACTAATTATACCTAATTTACTTAACTCATTTACAGCATCGTATGCCCAATGATTAACAGGAACATCTTTAAAACTTGCAAAAGTTAAAAACGATAAAAGTAAAGTAATGACAATCAAAACTTTTTTCATATTCTACACCTCCCAAATTTATTTTTATACAATTTCTACCAATTTCTCTGGTATTTTGTATGCCGGAAGCTCAAAATCAGCATATCCTTCCTCAACAACAGATTTTGGCATGCCATAAACAACGCAAGTTTCTTTTGATTCTGCAATAACTATTCCTTTATAATACTTTACCTTGAATGCTCCTTTAGTTCCATCTTTTCCCATTCCAGTTAATATAACTGCAATTGTCTTATCCTTATAAATCTCCGCAACTTTATCAAGAGTAAAATCTACTGCAGGTCTAACATTATTAATCTTTTCACTCTTTTCAAGGTAAACCACACTCTTCTTATCATGTTGCTTAATTCCAAGATGATAATCTCCCGGAGCAATATAAACTTTGCCAGGTTCTAAAACGTCACCTTCTTCAGCTTCTTTAACATAAAGGTTAGAAATTTTGTTTAATCTTTGAGCCAAAGATTTTGTAAAACCAGCAGGCATATGCTGAACGATTATTATAGGTGCTGGATAATTTTCTGGTAGAGGTGGAATAACCAAATCTAACGATTTTGGTCCACCGGTTGATGATCCAATTACAACAATTTTACTTGAAACCAAACTCTTTAAATTTAACTTTTTAGATGTATAAGTAGCCTTTCTCACTAATGACTTTACATCAACTTGCATTGCTGCTCTTATCTTTTGAATTAAGTCACCCGCAATTTTTCTAAAATTCATTGAAATACTTCCGGCCGGTTTAGTAATAAAATCTACTGCTCCAAGTTCCAATGCGGTAATAGTAATATCAGCACCTTCTTCAGTAAGACTACTTACCATAATTACTCTCGTAGGTGCTCTTTTCATTATTTCTTTTAATGCCTCAATGCCATTTAACTTAGGCATTTCAACATCCAAAGTAATGATATCAGGTTTTGTTTTTATCGCAAGTTCTATCGCTTCCATACCATCTTTTGCAATTCCCACAATTTGCATATCTTTTTCTTTTTCCAATACATCCTTTAAAACCATTCTCATAAATCTGAATCATCAACAATTAATATCCTTATCTTTTTTTCTTCCACTTTCTCACTCCTAAAATTAAATATATTAATGGAAAAGCTGTCACAAAGACAAATCCAACAACTTTAGCTATTAATACATTCCAATTAAATAAATAATTTCCAATAATTGCAATACCCACTACCACAGAAAAAAGAGCCGCCCATAAAACTACGCCAGAACTTATATCCTTTATTACTTTAACTATTGGATGATATTCTGGAACAAACAAATCTAAAATTTTTTCTATTAATGTATTAATTAATTCAGAAATTATCACAAAAAATACTGCAAAAAAAATCCATATGTAATTATTTTTATCAATAGGTAAAAACAATGTTATAAAAAGAATTACAAAACCAACAAAAAAATGTATTCTTAAATTTCTTTCACTTGATAACGCATATATAATACCTTCAATTGCATGTTCAAAAGATTCTTTTAAATTATTCGAAGCCAATCGTCCGTTTAATTTTTCTTTCAATTCTTGGTTTGTATACTTTTTCTGTGAGGGTTGTTCCATACTTCACCGCCTCAATATTTTTTTCAACATATTTTGGATTCATATTTTCTTTAATTGATTCAATCAAACTGTCAATATCTACCAAAGAAGTCGCCTTTAAAACAACACCTAACATTATCATATTTGCAAACATCTCATTTCCAAACTTTTCCAAGGCCATTTTTGAAACAGGCAGTGCAATCTTTCTTTTAGTCATTCTAAACATATCAGCTGGTAATTCACTAATATGAGTATTATCTATAATAATTATACCATTATTTCTCACATTTTTACACTGCGAAATCATAGATGGATGTAAAATAATTAAAATATCAAACAAAGTTGCTTTAGGAAAATCTATAGGCTGATTTAAAACAAGTAGATCACAATAACTTGGCCCACCCCTAACTTGTGCGGTATAATTCTGAGTCTGAACAACATACTTTCCTGACTTTACAAGTGCCTTTGCCAAAATCAAACCAGAAACTAAATTCCCCTGTCCTCCAATTCCAGCAATTCTTATAGAAAACGGTCTGTTTATTTCCATAAATTACACCTCCGAATTTTTCACAATTGAAAATATTTTTTTGTAATTTTCATAAAAATCTGGTTTCTCTTCTTTTTTAAATTGACCAATTATTATTTTCCCCTCTAGTTCTTCTTTTGATAATTTTTCCGCTTTTTCTTTCATAACTGTATTGTTTTTAAAATATTCATGTATATCCCATGCATTTCTCATTCCATTGTATCTTCCATAATATGTATGACAATTTGTTAAGACTTCTATAACACTCATTCCTCTATGACTTATACCTTCTTTTATATACTTTACAGTTAAAGGATAATGATAAACAGTGCTTCTTGCAACATAAGTTGCTCCTGAAGTTAAAGCTAGTTCAACTATATCGAAAGAATTCTCTATATTTCCATATGGCATCGTACTTGCTATCTTTTCATGCGGAGTAGTAGGTGAGTGCTGTCCTCCAGTCATTCCATAAATCATATTGTTAAAAATAATAACTGTAATATCTAGATTTCTTCTACAAGCGTGTATAAAATGATTCCCTCCAATTGCAGTAATATCACCATCACCGCCCATAACCACTACCTTAAAATCAGGTCTTGCAAGTTTTACACCTGTAGCAAAAGCTATTGCCCTTCCATGAAGGGTGTGCAATGTATTAAAATCTAGATAACCAGTTGCCCTTGAAGAACAACCAATTCCTGAAACAACAGCTACTCTATCCTTTTCTAACTTTAATTCATTAACCGCATCAATAAAAGATTTTAAAATTATTCCATTTCCACAACCGGGACACCAAACTGTAGGCCACCTGTCAATCCTTAAATAATTTATTAAATCATCCCTTTTCATGAATAACACCTCCATGTTTTTCAACAGAAATTTTAGATGTCTTAAACAAAAAATCTGTGAGTGAATCTGGATAATCATTTAAATACACTACCTTTTTGATACCTGCATTAATTATTAGCCTTGCACAAACTGAACATGGTTTATGAGTTACATATATTGTGGCACCATCAGTTGATATACCAAATTTTGCTGCCTGCATCAAAGCATTTTGCTCTGCATGAAGAGCATAACACACTTCTTGATTTTCCCCAGATTTAATATTCAAATCATCCCTAATACAACCTATGTCATCACAATGAGGAAAACCAGAAGGAGGTTGGTTATAACCTGTCGCCAAAATTCTCTTATCTTTAACAATAACAGCTCCAACTTTTCTATGAAAACAAGTAGAACGGGTAGCTATAATTTCAGCAATTTTCAAAAAGTAGCTATCCCAACTTTCACGTTTGTCCATCGATATAGTTATTTTTAAATTTTTTAAATAAGAATCTAAATTCATTTTATTGCTCCCTCCAAAATAACTGTTCTATAAAAGATTTTAATATATATTAAATTAAAAGCAAGTCCCAAATATTTGAAATAGATTGTATTAACTATTTGTATCTACAAAAAATACCTATTTAGTCAATTAATATGATAAAATATCTTTGTAATGACAAAATAGATACATAGGAGGCGATGAAATGGAAAGTGGTAGAAAAAAAATCGAATGGGTTTCAAATTTTATGCCTTTATTAAATTACCTAAAAAAAGAATATAAAGGAGTTTTTAATAGTACTAAAATTGGTATGGCAATCCATTTGGAAGCAAAAACTGCTTATTTAGCAATTACCTTAAAAGAACTTGGAGCTGATGTTTTCGTTACAGGGTGTAATCCATTATCTACGCAAGATGATGTAGCAGCTGCATTATCTGAATATGGTATAACTGTTCACGCAAAAAGAACTCATGACGAAAAAATTTATTTTAACAATCTAAACAAAGTACTTGATCATGAACCTGAACTAATTTTAGATGATGGTGCAGATCTAAGTGTGATTTTGCATACTGAAAGAACAGAGCTTTTAAAAAATGTTAAAGGAATTTCTGAAGAAACAACTACCGGAGTTAGAAGACTTTTAAACCTTCAAGAAAAAGGCCTTTTAAAAGTTCCCGTTATAGCCGTTAATAATGCAAAAATGAAACATTTTTTTGACAATAGATATGGAACTGGACAATCCACTTGGGATTCAATAATGAGAAATACAAATACATTGATTGCTGGTAAAAATGTAGTTGTTGCCGGATATGGCTGGTGTGGTAGAGGTATTGCTATGAGAGCCAAAGGATTGGGGGCAAATGTTATTGTTACTGAGGTAGATCCTATAAAAGCTATAGAGGCACTTATGGATGGGTTTAATGTCATGAAAATGTCAGAAGCAGCTAAAATTGCAGATATAGTGGTAACATCAACAGGTGTAAAAGATGTGGTAAAATATGAAGATATATTAAACATGAAAAATGGTGTTATACTTGCAAATGCTGGTCATTTTAATGTAGAAATTCCAATAGAAAAAATAGAAAAAAATGCTGAAAAAATTTTTGAAGCAAGAGAAAATGTTAAAGGATATATAATAAATGGTAAAAAAATTTTCGTTATTGGAGAAGGAAGACTTGTAAACCTTGCAGCTGGAGATGGTCATCCAATCGAAATTATGGATCTTTCATTTGCACTTCAAACATTATCTTTAATTTATATTCATAAAAATTATAAAAATCTTGAAAACAAAGTTTATCAATATCCTGAAGAATTAGATGAAAAGGTTGCAACATTAAAACTTAAATCACTAGGTATAGAAATTGACAAGTTATCAGAAGAACAAAGGGAGTACCTGAAAGGATATTGATATTATGGAAAAAATTCTAGTATTAAATTCCATTGAAGATAACTTACATTATGCTATAATTGAAAACAATAAATTGGTAGAACTATTTTCTGACGAAGAAAAAAAACTAACTGGAAATATTTATCTTGGAAGAGTTGAAAAAGTTGTCAATGCTCTTGATGCAATTTTTGTCAACATAGGTGAAAAAAAGAATGGATTTTTGAGAATTAAAGATATACCTGAAAAATACTATGATTACTTTTCAGTGAAAGAAATTAAAGAAGGTTCTAAAATACTTATCCAAGTAAAAAAAGATCCAACAGGCACAAAGGGGCCTCAATTAACCGCTAACATAAGTATTGCTGGTAGATATTTAGTAGTTTTCCCTTTTTCAAATGTTAACGGAGTATCTAAAAAGATAGAATCAGAAGACGAACGGCAAAGGTTATACAAAATTGCAAATGAAATATCTAATAACAATGGATTCGGTGTAGTAATAAGAACTGCAGCCGAAGGATTAAATGAAAAATATATTTATTCTGAAGCAATCACTTTAAAAGAAAAACTTGATGATTTATTATCAAATTTTAAAAGAAAAAGAAAAATACAAATATTATATACCGAGGAAAGCTTAATAGATTATATACTACGTGAAAGATTAACCAAAGAAGTCACTCAGGTAATTACAAATAATATAAAACATATAGAAGTTATAAGAAAATATTTAAAAATATTTCCAAAAAGACCTAAAATAGAAATAATAGATGGAGATAGTTTTGAATACACAAATGTAAATAAATATTTTAAAGAGCTAATTAAGAGAACTATAACCTTACCTTCCGGTGGGGAAATAATAATAGATAAAACGGAAGCATTAACAGTAATTGATGTAAACTCAAAGCATTTTACAAAAGGTCTAAATCAACAAGAAACTGCATTTAAAACAAATTACGAAGCTGTTGAAGAAATATTCAGGCAACTTCGTTTAAGGAATATTGGAGGTATTGTAATTATAGATTTTATTGATATGAACAGTGAAGAAAATAAAAACAAAATACTCGAAAAAGTAAATGAAGAAATAAAAAAAGACAAAAGTAAAATTGAAATTTTTGGATTTACAAAACTTGGTCTATTGGAATTATCACGCAAGAGAACAATCAAATCATTTTTCGAAAATTATGTATCTACATGTCCAGTCTGTGGTGGTTCTGGTTTTATCCAATCACCACGGTTCCTTTTAAAAGAAATTTTTGCTAAAATTGAAAACGCTCCAAAAGAAGCAAAGGAAGTAATTATTAAACTTCATCCATATATGAAAAATTACATAGATAAAAGCGAATTAAAAAAAAGAAAAGATTTAAACTATCATATTCATTTTACACATACTGATCCTAAAACATTTGAAATTACTTGGAAAATATAAAAAGGGGGAAAAGATATGGAAAGAATCGAATTAACATTTAAAGATGATGGAAAAAAAATTACTGTTGAAAAAGGAACAACGCTCGAAAGATTTGTAGACGAATATGAAAAATACTACGAATCTCCAATAGTTGCAGCCAAACTTAACAATTCTATAGTTGAGTTGTTTAGGCCTATTATTAGATCTGGCGAAGTTGAATTCTTAGATATAAACTCAACAGATGGCTTTAGAATATATCAAAGAGGATTGCTGTTCATTTTAAAACATACTTTAAAAAAACTTTACCCTGATTATACTCTAAAAGTATCACATAGCGTAGGAAAAGCTATATATTGCGAATTAAAATCAAAAAATAATAAAAAAATACTCTCTGAGAGCGAAATTAAAAAAGTAAAAGACGAAATGATGAAACTAATAAATGAAAACAAAAAGTTTATTAAGCTTGAACTTTTAAAATCAGAAGCTTTAAAATTATTTGAAGAACTTGGATTTAATGACAAAGTAAGTTTATTAAAATATAGAAAGAAAAAAACAGTAAAAGTATATAAAGTTGATGATAACTTTGATTACTTCTATGGTTATATGCCTTTAAGTACTGGAATACTAAAATATTTTGATCTTGCAAAATATGAAGAAGGATTTGTTTTGATTTTACCAACATTCAAAGACAAAAAACCGATAATAGAATTTAAACCTCTACCCAAACTTTCAGCAGTATTTTTAGAATATGAAAAATGGTTAGAAATTATGAATATAGATAGTGTTGGAGACTTAAACGATTTAATTGCAAGAGGAGAAAGAAGTGTTACTGATTTAATAATAATGTCAGAAGCATTGCACGAAAAAAGAATAGCCTTCATTGCTGAAGAAATCAAAAAGAGAAAAAATGTAAGATTAATTCTAATCGCTGGACCATCTTCAAGTGGAAAAACTACCTTTTCAAAAAGACTCATGGTTCAATTGCGCGCAAGCGGGCTAAGGCCTGTTACAATTTCCTTAGATGATTATTTTGTAGATAGGGAAAGAACTCCGCTTGATGAAAATGGAAAGCCTGACTTTGAAGCTTTGGAAGCAATAGATATTGAATTATTTAATAAAAACCTCCTTGATTTATTTGAAGGAAAAACTGTTGAAATACCAAAATTCGACTTTACTACGGGTAAAAGAAAAGAAAAAGGTACTCTAATGAAAATATCTAAAGATCAACCAATAATTGTTGAAGGTATACATGGTTTAAATCCAAAATTAACAAGCTTAATACCAGAAGAATTAAAATTTAAAATTTATGCAAGCGCTCTAACACAATTAAATTTAGATAATACAAATAGAATCCATACCACTGATACCAGACTTCTTAGAAGAATAGTTAGAGATAGCAAATTTAGAGCTCATGATGCTCTTGCAACTCTAAAAATGTGGCCAAGCGTTAGAAGAGGCGAAGATAGAAATATCTTTCCACATCAAGAAAATGCGGATATAATGTTCAACAGTGCTCTTGTATATGAGATAGCTGTATTAAAGATATTTGCTGAACCTTTGCTTATAGCGGTTCCTGATGATGTTCCAGAAAGTACTGAAGCAACAAGACTTTTAAAAATTCTTGATTACTTCTTGCCAATTACAAATATTGAAGATATTCCAAGAACTTCTCTTATAAGAGAATTTATTGGAAGGAGTGTGTTTAAATATTGAAAAAATTTATTGTTGCTATAGTAATCTTTCTCCTAGCTTTAAATAGCTTTTCAGAAATTATAAAATTTGATAATTATACATTAAATGCAACAAATATAAACTTTGAGACGGTCGAAGAAATTTTAGAAAAGTATTCTAAGTTTCTTTCAACAAGCGAAATTTCGACTGGAACAATTGGCTCATTTAATTACATCGAGTGGGAAGATAAAATTATCTATTTTTCTAAAAATGTAGTTGTCTTAGGAGAAAATGCGTTAGATAATCCAAATTTTGATGACATTTTCAATTTTTTTAATATAAAATACTTAAAAAAAGAAAATGAATATAACTTTGCTGAAATGGTAATAACAAAAGTAGAAGATTTTGGAAGTTATTTACAGTTTGATTATCTCGGCAAAAATTTTATTGATATTGAAGCAACTGATAATGCAATTAATATAATTTCAAAAGGTTTAATATATTTCAAGGATAATCTATACGAACCTGGAAGTATATTATTAACCAAAAATATTGATTCTTCATACAAAACTGAATTAAATATTTTACCTAAACGAACAATCGTGCAATTTATTAAAGAATACAATATTAAAAATATTATCGTAAAGCTTTTTGGCGAAAAAATTGAAAAGTACGATTCTAAAAGTTTTGCTATAATATTCAAAGATAGCAATATAAATGCTGTATTTGTACCAAACTACTCCCCGGATTTTTCCGGAAATGATTGGAAAGTTTTTTCGATATCAGATAAATTTGGAAAACTTGTTTCAAAAAAATTTAATTTAAAACTCTTTTATGTCCCATTTGTTCAAGTTCCAAAAGATCTCCCTGCTATTGTAATCTTTACTTCACAAAATAGCTGGAAACAAATTTCTGAATTTGTTGAAGGTGAGTTACAATGAAAAGGATAATTACATTACTTTTTATACTTATAGCTTCTTTTACATTAGTTGCTTCAAAAATTGCTTTTATTGAAAATAATGGTATAATTCTTTTAGAAGTAGGCGAATTTTCTTCAAATAAGGTTGTAGCTGTACAAGAAATTTTTGAAAAATTTTCAAAAGTTAAATTAAGTGGCAATCAAAAAAACTTTGTACCTCAAGGCATTTTAAATGCTTACTATTTTGTTGATACAGCATTAATAATTGATCTAAATTCTAAAAATATACAAAATTACAGCAGTGAAGAAGAAATCTTTCTATTATTACAAATTCTATATTCACTTTTTGAAAACATAAATGGTATTGATAGAATTTATATATTAGTTGATGGAAAACAAAGTGAAATTTTTATTAGGAGCGTTAATATTTATTTTTCTTTTCCAAAAGATTTATATAAAATTAAAAAGGGGGATTAAAGGTATGGCAGAAAAATTTAATTTACAAGACAGATTTTTAAACATTCTAAGAACTAACAAAATACCAGTTAAAGTTTACTTGGTTAATGGTTTTCAAACTAAAGGAATTATAAGATCCTTTGATAATTTTACAATGCTTTTGGAAAATGGTAGCCAACAAAATTTAATTTATAAACATGCAGTTAGTACAATTATGCCAGAAAGTTTTGTCAAACTAACTAAGCAACAAAACGAAGAATCTGAAGATGATGGAAAGTAAAGCATTAATTATAGGTTTATATAAACCTTCATATACCGAATCTTTTCTAGAGTTGGAAGAGTTGTGTGAAACTATAGGCATAAAAGTTGTAGATAAAATTTTTCAGAAAAGAAACAAACCTAATCCTTCTTTTTACATAGGAAAAGGATTATTAGAAAAAGTTAAGGAATTTTTCATACGTGAAGATATTGATTATTTGGTTATTGATGATAATATATCACATATTCAAAGAAGGAATATAGAAAAATATCTTGAAAAAAAAGTTTATGATAGAACAGAGATTATATTGGAAATCTTTGCAAAACATGCAAAAACAAATGAGGGAAGATTACAAGTTGAAATTGCAAGATTAAAGTATTTGTTGCCATACCTTGTCGGACAGGGGAAGGAACTTTCAAGATTAGGTGGAGGTATAGGAACAAGAGGGCCAGGAGAAAAAAGCTTAGAATATTCAAAAAGATATATTAAAAATAGAATTAAAAAGTTAGAAAGCAAGTTAAAAAAACTTGAATCTATTAGGCAAGTTCAACGAAAAAAGAGAAATCAAAGCAATATTTACAAAGTTTCTATAGTTGGTTATACTAATGCCGGAAAAACTACATTATTATCAAATTTAGCCAAGGAAACTTTGTTGTCAAAAAATGAAATGTTTACAACTCTTTCGCCGGTTTCACGGAGAGTACTACTTCCAAGTGGTAGATATGCAATTTTTTCTGACACAGTTGGTTTCATTAGAAATCTACACCCTTTGATAATAGAAGCTTTTCATTCAACTTTAGAAGAAATAAATTTTTCAGACTTGATAATAATTTTAGTTGATGTAGCTGATAAAAACTTCGAAGAAAAATTAGAAATAATTGATGAAACGCTTGAATCAATAAACATAGCTAAAATAAAGACTTTACTAGTATTCAACAAAATCGATTTATGCCATAAAGATTATATTAAAAATTTGCAAAGAAGATTTTCAAATGCAGTTTTTATATCTGCAAAAAACAAAGAAAACATATCAACACTCTTACATCAAGTAGAAAATTTACTACAGAAGGAGGTCAAAATTTAAATGAAAAAAACAGTCGCGTTTATTCTTTTAATATTAATCACTTTATCATTTTCAAATTTTATTCCACCGGTAGATGATAGTTATATTACTTCTTCCTTTGCTGAATTCAGAAGCACGGGTAATTTACCACATTTTCATGGGGGAATTGATTTCAGCACATTTTCGAAAGAAGGTATACCAATCAAAGCAATTTATGAAGGCTATGTTGTTAGAGTTGAATTAAATGATCCTATCTACGGAAACGTTATTGTTTTACAACATCCTAACGGTTATAGATCTTTATATGCACATCTCAGTAATTTTAATTATACAATCGAAAATATTATAAAAAGTTTACAAGAAGAATTTCAAAACCAAAAAATTGTTATTAATTTTCCAGATAATGAAATTAAATTTTCACAAGGTGATATTATTGCATATTCAGGAAAAACAGGTGAAGCTGTAAAGCCTCATTGTCATCTTGAAATAAGAAATAGTGATGAAACGTTAATGTTTGATCCTATTGATTTTTTAAATGTTCAAGCTCCAAATGGTGAAATAATTTTAAAAGAACTAATTATAAATGGGAAAAGTTATAACTACACTGAAGGTGAAACTTATTCCTTTAAAGGAGAATATCCTAAAATTGAAATAAATTCTTATTTATTTGTTAACAATAATTTGCTTGGTCTTAAAGAAATAAAGCTTTACATTGCAAACAAACTAGTGTATGATATATTACTTGATGAAGTATCAAAAGAAGAATTTTATAAACCATACATTGTTTATTCAAAAGATTCAATTGCAGCAGGGTATATATACAAAACATATTATAAACTTTATCCGGAGATACTTGGTGGACCAATTAAAGTTAATAATTTTCCAACTCTAAATACAAATACAGACTTTTTCCAAGTAAGAATTGAAGCATATGACCCATGGAAAAGAGTTAAAGAATTTACATTTAACCTTAAACGGGAGAGATAGATATGTTTGGTTTTTTTAAGAAAAAAAAGAATATAGAGAAAAATCCATTCTATAACGAAAAAGATTCTTTGGTTATATATATAAAATGTGATAAATGCGGAGAAGTTTTTAGAAGCCACTTAAGAAAGGGTTATGATTTTTTTAATGAATACGACAACCCAAATGTCAGATACAAAATAGAAAAATTATACGTTGGTTCTAAATGTCCAAACAAAATTGAAGTTAGAGCACAATTTACTGGTTCATATAAGCCAGTAAGTTTTGATATATCTGGAGGAAAGTTTATTTCAAAAGAAGAGTATGAAAAGGAGGTTGAGGAATGAAAAGACTATTCACAAGTGAAAGCGTTACTGAAGGTCATCCAGACAAGGTAGCAGATCAAATCAGCGATGCTATCTTGGACGCGATGTTAGAACAAGATCCAAAGTCTAGGGTTGCTGTAGAAACACTAGTTACAACAGGTATTGCTATAGTTTCTGGTGAGGTAACAACAAGAGCATATGTTGATATTCAAGACATAGTAAGAAAAACTATTTTAGATATTGGTTATACCAGGGCAAAATATGGTTTTGATGGTGAAACATGTGCAGTATTGTCATCGATTCACAGTCAATCTCCAGATATTGCACTAGGTGTTGATAAAGCTCTTGAAGCTAAAGAAGGGGAATTAATAGCAGAAGATGAACTCGAACAAGTTGGAGCAGGAGATCAAGGAATGATGTTTGGTTACGCTACAAATGAAACAAAAGAATATATGCCACTTCCAATAATCCTTTCTCATAAGCTTGCTATGAAACTATCTGAAGTAAGAAAAAATGGTACACTTCCATTTTTAAGACCAGATGGAAAGACTCAAGTAACAATTGAATACGACGAAAACGACAAACCAGTAAGAGTCGATACTGTTTTAATTTCCACACAACATGAGCCTGATGTTACAATTTCAGAAATAAAAGAAGCATTAATTAAGCACGTAATTGATCCTATAATTCCAGAAGAACTTAGAGATGACAAAATGAAAATTTTAGTAAATCCCACTGGAAGATTTGTCCTAGGTGGTCCATCAGCAGATACAGGACTAACTGGAAGAAAAATTATCGTTGACACATACGGTGGTGCAGTACCTCACGGTGGAGGTGCCTTTAGTGGAAAAGATCCAACAAAGGTAGATAGATCCGCACACTATTTTGCAAGATACGTTGCTAAAAATGTTGTTGCAGCAGGTCTTGCAGACAAATTCATGATTCAAGTTGCTTATGCAATTGGAAAAGCACAACCAGTATCAGTAATGATCAATACCTTTGGAACTGCTAAAACTGATGAAGATAAAATTTTAAAAGCAATTCTTGAGATTTTTGACTTTAGACCAGGTGCAATAATCAAAAAATTAAATCTTTTAAGACCAATATACAAGAAAACTGCAGCTTATGGTCACTTTGGAAGAGAATTAGAGGAATTTACTTGGGAAAAATTAGATATGGTTAATGAACTTAAGAAAATTTTATAATAAACGGGAGGTATGAGATTTATGCCAAACATAAAATCTGCAAAAAAAAGAGTTAAAGTTTCAGAAAGAAATAGATTAATCAATAAAGCATATAAAACAAGAATGAAAAATTCCATAAAAAAGGTTTTATTAGAACTTCAAGAAGGAAAATCACGTGAAGAAGTTGAACAGTTGTATAAAGTAGCTCAAAGTGCAATTGATAAAGCTGCTAAAATAGGTGCAATACACAAAAACCAAGCATCAAGAAGAAAATCAAGATTAATTGCGAAAATAAACAAACATTTTGCAAGTAAAGAATAATTTTGGAGGTGCAGCATGCCGTTTCATTATACAATAGAAATGCTAGTAAATGAACCAAAAGCTAAATCAATTCTCCAAAATGAAGAAATAATTAACTTAGCAGAAAAAAATGAAACCAAAATAGAATATCAAAACGGAAATCTTATTTTGACTTGTGCTGAAAATCAAGATCTTGACGAGGAATTAGTTAAAAAAATTTTAAGTACTATAAGTGGAAGTGTTACAGCAAAGGCTTATCTAATTGACGGAAAATCAAAAATTGAAATTTTTAATGGAAAACTTGATCCTAAAAACCCGTTTGGAAACTCTCAAGATGACATTCAGGAAAGAACTATTGAAAGCATAGAAGAAGAAATTGATGATAGCGGAATAGTAATCGACGAAGATTTAGAAGACTTCTTAGATTATGATGAAGAAGAATAAAATTAAATTAACATGGCTTTGAGTTAAAACTCAAAGCCATGTTTTTATTTTACAAAACTTGATAAAATTTTAGAAAGAACATTTGCAAAACTAATATACTCATTATTTTCAAAAGCAATTTCACTTTCAAAACTATAAAGTGATAGAAATCCAACGCATTCTTTATCTTTAAATATTGGGATTGATAGTGATGAAGTTAGCCTTAATAAATTACCATGTTTTACCAATTCATTAACTTTTTCCATTCTTTTATTATCCACTTCCAAATAATATTCATCTAAAATCTCATCCAATTTTACTACCATAGGTTTTTTAAATCTTTCAGTATAAATCTCATCTTCAAAGAATAACAATTTTTTCATAAATTCATCATTATCAAATCCATAAGACGATTTAATTTTAAAATAGTTATTTATCTTTTTTGATAATAATGCAGCATCAACTTCAGCTAAATTTTTTACAATTATTTCTAAAAAATTATCTAAACTATTACTTGAAAATAATCCTTCTCTTTCCCATTCTTCATAAAACTTCGTATAAATTAATTCTATCAACTCAAAAAATTTTGCCTTCAAATTATTCTTTAACAATTCACTTGCATTTTTGAAAGTTATAATAAAGTTTAATCCATCTTTTATTATACTTACTTCAAAGATACCATGATCAGTATCAAACGAAAAATTATTTGCATTATCTAACATTTTTATTCGATACTGACTCAAGAAAATTTCTATAATATCCTGAGTTGTATCTAAATCAAATTTTGAATAATAAACTTTGTAGTTATTAACGCTAAATTCTATAACTATATCAAATAATCTACTTAACATTAAATCGCTAATAAAAATCACCTCCATTTTCGTCTATTTATATTATTTTACCATGAAAACTTTATGATACAATCTATTTAGATTAACTTAAAATGAAGGAGGTATAAAATGTATATCTTTGTAGATTATGATGGAACATTAGTTAAAAACAGTGAAGAAAAATTTATGAAAACATACTTTTCTATCCTTTCAAGAAAAGTAAAATTACCTATTGAAAAAATTTTTAATCTAGTAATGGACAGCATTTACGAAATTACAAAAATTGAAGATCCTTCCAAAAATCTTTTTGAAAGATTTTTGGAATCAATTTCTAAAAAAACTGGTAAAAGTAAAGATTATTGGTATAATATTTTTCTTGACTTTTACAAAAATGAATTCGATGAATTAAGAAAGATTATAAAAGTCAACAAAAAACTAACAAATTTTATTAAAAACTCCAACTATAAATTCATATTTGCATCAAATCCATTATTTCCTGAAATTGCTGTAAAAAAAAGAATAGATTTTGCAAATTTATCCCCCGAAAACTTTTTCTACATTGCTACAATGGAAAATTCACATTATGCAAAACCAAATCCAAAATTTTTTGCTGAGATTTTAAAAAAAATTGGTGTTGCTGCTGATAAATGTTTAATGATAGGAGATACTGAAAATGATAAAGCCTCTGAAAAAGTTGGTATTAAATTTATAAATGTGAATAATTTTAAACCAGAACTAATTAAAATATATTTCGAAAAGTAATTTAGCTGACAAGGGGGAAAAATATGCCTGTAAATCTAAAATTTGATCACTCATGCATTAACTGTGAAAAGATTAACACAGATGATAGAAATTTAAAAGGACTTCCCTGCATTAAATGTCTTCCAAATGAAACTAATGATTATATTAATAGTTTAATAACGACTAATAAACTATACAAATTAGAAAAATATATTAGATTTGAAAATGAATTCAAAGACTTTTTTAATTTTTTTGTGGAAAAAACAGGATTAAAACTAAATGGATACCAAAAACTATGGACAAAGAGAGTTTTACTCTCAAAAAGCTTTACAATGATAGCACCAACTGGCCTTGGGAAAACTACCTTTGGAATTTTAATGGCTATTTGGCTTGCCAAAAAAGAAAAAAAATCCATATTAATATTTCCAACAATTACAATTGTAAAACAAGTTGTTGAAAAAATTAAAAAACTAGATAAAACAATAAAAGTATTGTACTACAATTCAAATATGAAAAAGTCTGAAAAAGAAGATTTTGAAAAACGATTCAAAAAAGATGACTATAAAATACTTATAGTCTCTACTCAATTTATTTCAAAACGTAAAGAAGAATTAAAAAACAAATTCTTTGATTTTGTATTTATTGATGATGTTGATTCAGTGTTAAAATCGTCAAAAAACATTGAAACAATTATTATGCTAACTGGCGTACCAGAAAATATAATAAATGAAACATTAAAAAAGTTAAAAAGTGGGCAAAAGCCGGAAATTAAAGATCTTAAGAAGGGAATATTAGTCGTATCTTCTGCAACTGCAAGGCCTAATGGAATAAGACCTTTATTATTCAGATACATCTTTAACTTTAATTTAGGAAAACCAAGTTTTTTTTCCAGAAATATAATTCACATTAGATATAAAAACAAAGAAATTAATCAACTAATCGAATTATTAAAAATTTTAAACGATGGAATAATAATCTACGCCGAAAATGAAAATGAAGCAAAAAAGCTAAAAGAAGCGCTTAAAAAAAATAATATTGAAGCTGGAACAAGCTGGGAAAACTTTGAAGAATCTTTTGAAAAATTCAAAAATGGAAAATTAAATATTTTAATTGGAATTTCTTCCTATTATGGAAAACTTGTTAGAGGAATAGACTTGCCTGAAAAAATAAAAGCTGTAATCTTCTGGGGAATCCCAAAGTTTAGAATCGAAAAAGAAGATTTAATTTTACCGGATATTTACACCTATGTACAAGCAACCGGAAGAACTTCAAGATTATTTAAAGGAAATTTATTAAAAGGTGCTAGTTTTGTTTTTGAAGAAAATGATGAAATATTCGAAAAACTTTCTTCTAGACTTTTTTGGATTACTGATGAAGAATTCTACAATTACAATGATATAGACATAAAGAAATTAGCTAATGAATTAAATGAATCAAGGAAAAATATACAAAATAAAGAATTAGAATTTTCTTCAAAACTCATAATAGTTGAATCTCCAACAAAAGCTGAAACACTAGCAAAATTCTTTGGTATATCTTCTATAAGAAGTTTAAACGGGTTAATTTCTTTTGAGTCAATAACTAAAGAAGGCTTAATAACAATAACCGCAACAAAAGGTCACACATATGACTTAATTACAAGAGAAGGTTATCATGGTGTAGAATTTTCAAATAATACCTTTATTCCAATTTATAACACAATTAAAAAATGCAAAGATTGTGGATATCAATTTGTAGATAACTACGATAAATGTCCAAAATGCAATTCAAAAAATATTGATGATAAATTAAATGTTTTAAAGGCTCTAAGAGAACTATCCCTTGAAGTTGATGAAATTTTAATAGCATCGGATCCCGATGTTGAAGGTGAAAAAATTGCATATGACATTCTACAATATATTTATCCCGTAAATAGTAATATTAAAAGAATAGAACTTCATGAGATAACTCGTAACGCATTTTTAAAAGGAATCGATGAAAAAAGGGAAATAAAAGAAAATTTAGTAAAATCTCAAATTATAAGGCGAATTGAGGACAGATGGATTGGGTTTGAACTAAGTCAAAAACTACAAACCAATTTTAAAAGAACACTTTCTGCCGGAAGAGTTCAAAGTACCGTGTTAGGTTGGATTATTCAACGAGAAAAAGAGTACAAAAATAGTATTAAAAAATTCACATCTTTTACATTTGAAAATGGATTAAAAGTAGAATTTGAAGGAATACATGAAAATGCTACACTCAAAATTGAAAACATATATGAAGATACAATAGCTCCACCAGCACCTTTTAATACTTCAACTATTTTATCTGAAATTTCAAAAAAATACAAATTATCAGTAAATGAAATTATGTCCATTCTGCAAAATCTTTTTGAAAATGGATTTATAACTTATCACAGAACCGATTCAACTAGAATTTCAAAGACAGGGCAAGCAGTTGCAGAAAAATACTTTAAATTAATTAATAAACCTCATTTATATAAACCAAAAAGTTATGGAAATGAAGGTGCTCATGAGGGAATTAGGCCAGTAAAGCCTATTTCCCCCGAAGAACTTAAAGATATGATAAAGGAAAAAATAATAAATCTTGATAAAAAACATTTACTAATCTACAAAGAAATATTTAATAGATTCCTTGCAAGTCAATCGAAAGAAATTAAGGTAAAAAAAGCAAGACTAAACATAATCACTGAAAATTCGAAAAAAAGTGAAGAAATAATAACCGAAATTTTAGAAGATGGTTGGAACATTTTTATGCCAATAAAAGTCATACAAATAATGGATGAAAATAAAGTAACTGATAGAAAAGTTTACAATAAGCATACGGTGCCACTTTTTACACAAGCAACTATAATAGAAGAAATGAAGTCAAAAAATATAGGAAGGCCTTCAACATACGCTAAAATAATCTCAGTTTTATTTGAAAGAAAATATATATTTGAAGATAAATATAAAAGAATAATTCCCACAAAACTTGGAAAAATTGTATACAACTTTTTAAATTCAAAATACAACAAATTTATAAATGAAGAAACAACTAGAACATTAGAAAAAATAATGGATGAAGTTGAAAAAGGCATAAAAGAATTTCAACAAACACTTCATGAAATATATAATGAAATAAAAGGGGGAATTAAATGAAAAAAGTAAGTACCGGAATAATAGGGTTAGATGAAATACTCAATGGCGGTATTCCAGAAAAAAATGTTGTACTACTAAGCGGTGGGCCTGGAACTGGTAAATCAATATTTTCACAGCAATTTCTATGGCACGGGCTTCAAAATAACGAACCTGGAATTTATGTAGCACTTGAAGAGCATCCAATCCAAGTTAGACAAAATATGTCCCAATTTGGATGGAACATAAAACCATTCGAAGAAAAAGGATTATTTGCACTTATAGATGCATTTACTGCTGGCTTTGGAAAATCAAAAGAATTTGAAAAGTACATTGTTAGAGACCTAAACGATTTACACGATTTCATAGATGTATTAAGACAAGCAATAAAAGATATAAACGCTAAAAGAGTTGTTATAGATTCTGTAACAACATTATATTTAAACAAGCCAACCTATGCTAGAAGCATAATTCTTCAACTCAAAAGAGTACTAGCAGGTACAGGTTGCACTTCTTTATTAGTTAGCCAAGTTAGTATTGATGAAAGAGGCTTTGGTGGTCCAGGTGTGGAACATGGAGTAGATGGAATTATAAGACTTGATCTAGATGAAATCAAAGGTGAACTTAAAAGATCATTACTAATATGGAAAATGCGCGGAACTCCGCATTCTCTAAAAAGACATTACTTTGAAATAACACAAAGCGGTATAAAAATAACAAGCTAAGGAGGTGAGCCATTATGATACCACTAACTCCTATGGGAAAACAAGAAATTCACAAACTTGAAAGTATATTACTTTATGCGACATTATTTAGAAAAGATGTTTTAGAACTAATAAAAGATCCGTCTGAAAGACTCACATGGGTTGACAGTTTAGCGGTTGCCTCAAGTGCAATAGCAAGAGAAAAAGCTGGGATGAGAGTTCCAGAAATAGCTGAAGAACTTGGTAGAACAGAACAAACAATTAGAAAACATTTAAAAGGAGAAAGTAAAGCGGGTCAAATTGTTAGAGAAACATACGATTTACTAAAACAAGGTCAAATCGATGAATCACAAATCTCAATTAGTTCAATTTTAGAAGAAAACGAAAAATTAAAACAAGAAAATTATATTTTGAAAAATTTCATAAAAGAATTCTATAACAAAGTTAAGGATTACCTTCCAGAAGATTAATCTCTTTGATTTACTTTTCAATCTATTTCTCGTTAATTAGTTTTAAAATTAAATTTAACTTTAAATAAATTAAGATATATGATAAAATTAAAACGTATATCAAAAGCAAATTAAAGAGGTGAATTAAATGGAAATATCAACATCACAAAAAATACTTAATGAATTATTAATCAGCTATAAAATTAGTAGAACAGAACTTGAAAAAAAATTAAATATTACTCCATCTACGTTGTCTTATACTATAAAAAAAATTAAAGACCTTATTGAAATATATAAAGAACCATCATTGGGACAAGGTAGACCTAAGCAGTATCTATCATTAAATAAAGATTATTGGATTTCACTGGGAGTTAAAGTTGGAAGAGACTATGTAAACATTACAAAATTAAATGGACGCTTTGAAATTCTTGAACGCTATACTTTTAAACTTAGTAAAAAAAATATTGGAAATGAAAATCTCTCAAAATTTTTAAATGATGCTTTTGAAAAAATTTCTGAAAAAGAAAATATCAAAGCTGTTGGAATGGCTTTTTCTGGAGAAGTTGTAGAACAAAAAATAAATTCAAAAATTCTAAAACTTGAAAACTTTTCCCCTGAAAAAATTGTTAAAACTCACTTTAAAAATTCCGTGCATTCAATATTAAATGATGTTGAAGCAATTGCAACTGAAGAATATATTAAATACAAAGGTGAAGACATTTTAGTTATTAATTATGGTACAGGAATTGGTGCATGTTACTATGGAAATGGTGAACTCAAAAATAATAAAAATAGAAAAATAATAGAAATAGGACATTTTTTTGCTGGAGGACATGAAAAGTGTTATTGTGGAAGTACGGGTTGTCTTGAAACTCTTGCTTCTGATTACGCTGTTTTAAAAAAGTTTAAATTCAATAACCTTAAAATTGTAGATTTTATAGAAAATGAAGAAAATTTTGAAAATGATCTAAAAGAAGTAAGAACGCTTTATAAAACCTTTAAAAAAAGAGCCGAGGAAATATATGAAGACACTTTTAATTATCTAACAATATTTATTTCAACAATCTTTAGAATTTTAGAGCCAAAAAAGGTTATTTTAACAGGTGAAGGTGTAACACCATGGTTTTCACAGATGTTACAAAAAAAGATTATCAATTCAAACAAAATACCAATACCTATAATTTTCCGTGGACTTGAAAACAACATCGAATTAGGCGCATCAATTAATGCCTTACAAAAATATATAATGACTAAAATTGAATGATAACTTTCGTACCAATTAAATAATTGGATTCTATAATCAACTTATAATTTAATATATTACAAATATGTTTTACAATCGAAAGCCCCAATCCTGACCCTGTTGCCATTTTGGTGGCTTCTTTGCTTCTATAAAATCTTTGTGTAACTTTTTCTAAATCTTCTTTTTTTATACCAATTCCACTATCACTAATTATTATTTTGTCTTTATATGCCTCTATGATAATTGTGGAATTATTGTATGAATATTTTATAGAATTAGAAAGCACGTTTTTAATTATTGTATAAAGCATAAAACCATCACTTTTATACTCTTTATTTAAAATTTTTAAATCAATCGTTAAATTTTTACTTTTCAATTTCTGTGAAAGTTCATCAATAACCTCGTTTAATATCTTTTCAAAATCTACTATATCAATCTTAGGTTTATACATTCCAAGTTCTAACATAGCCAGTACTTTCAACTGCTTTATAATTCTTTCCATCCTATTTGAAGATTTTTCAATATCTTCAAGAGCTTCCAAAATATCTTTATTTTTTTCATTAAGAGTATCCTTTAGATAAATTGTATTAGCTTTAATAATCGAAAGTGGATTAAATAATTCATGGGAAATTGCTGTTGTAAAATTAACTTTTGCCTCTTTAATTTTTATATATTCAGTTAAATCCGATAAGTAAAGTAAATTATCAAAAAATTTAATTTTTACATATCTCCAATCTGAAAACTCAAAAAAATAAAGCTTTTCTTCAAGTTCAAAATTTTTTCTCTCTATTAAATACTCAATAATTACATCAATATTTTTTGATGTAAAAACATCCAAAATTTCAAAATTTTCTTTAAAACCATATTCCAATGCTTTATTATTTGCCTTGGCTATTTTTAAACCATCAAGCATTATAATTGGTTCATCAAAATTCTGAAAAATTTCAAAATTAAACATCATATCCCCTCGGATTAAATTTGTATCCTGCTCCTCTTATTGTTTTTATCCAAGATTTTCCTAGCTTATTCCTTATATTACTTATATGAACATCAACAACTCTATCTGAAATAAATTCATCTTCCCAAACTGTATCTAAAATTTTTTCCCTTGAAAAAACATAATCTGGATTTTTTGCAAGTAAACATAAAACTTCAAATTCTTTAGCTGTCATCTCAACTTCATTATTGTTTAATTTAACAACATAATTTTCACAAAATATTTCTAAAGGTCCATATTTTATATATTCATTATTTTTTGAAACCCTTCTAAAATACGATTTTATCCTTGCAACAACTTCCCGTGGATTAAATGGCTTTGCAACATAATCATCGGCTCCAATTTCAAGACCATATATTTTATCATTATCACTATCTCTTGCTGAAATAATAATTACTCCAAGATCTGGAAAATTAACCTTTATATCCGGCAATTCATTTATCGAAAAACCATCAGGAAGCATTATATCAAGCAAAACCAGATCAAATTTATCATTATATAACTTTTTACGAAAATCGACTATACTTCCTGCTTCGTCAACTTCATATCCATGAGACTTTAAATATTTTTTCAGAATATTTCTTATTGACAAATCATCCTCAACTATTAGAATCCTTTTCATAATTTATTATCTCCTTTATTTCCTTTCCAGTTTCTATATAAATTATCTCTTCACATAAATTTGTTAAATGATCGCCTATTCTTTCTAAATCACGCGCTATTAGAATATTGTATATAATAGATTCTTTATTATCAAGATCCTTTGATTTGTTTCTTATCAACTTTTCTAAATCATCTAAATTTTTATCATCAAACCATATTTTTTTTGATAATTCAATATCTTTTTTTGAAAAAGCCAAAAATGTATCATGCAGCATTTTTAATACTATTCCAAACATTTCTTTTACTTCCCTTATCATCTTGTAATCAATATTGTTCTTTTCAAAATAAATGACTTTTTCTGCACTATTGCAAGACAAATCAGCAATTCTTTCTAAATTATTCGAAAATTTAATCATTGTAATTATATACCTTAAATCCTTCCCAATAGGATTATAACGAGCTATAATATCGTAAACTTTCTCTTCTATCTGTCTATTTAATAAGTCTATCTCATCGTCCCTATTAATAACATCTTTTGCAAGAGAAACATCAAAAA
Source organism: Thermosipho sp. (in: thermotogales) (assembly GCF_020054775.1). Lineage (NCBI taxonomy): Bacteria > Thermotogati > Thermotogota > Thermotogae > Thermotogales > Fervidobacteriaceae > Thermosipho > Thermosipho sp. (in: thermotogales). Next base: position 24,581 of record NZ_JAIHAP010000007.1, read on the forward strand.
ATTCTAACGCCTCAATTGCATTTTCAAAAGATTGAGATACTAGTGAAAGCATTTTTGAAATATAAGCTCTTAACATTGAATATTCTTTTTCAAAATGTATAGTATCCATATTTTATTCCTCCTTTAACCTATTTTACCATTTAAGTATTCTTCTGTTAATTTATTTTTTGGATTTCTTACAACTTCAGATGTTTCTCCAAATTCAATAAGTTCTCCTTTAAACATAAATGCAATGTAATCTGATATTCTAATTGCTTGTGCTATATTATGTGTCACTATAACAATTGTATACTTTTCTGATAATCTTTCCAAAAGCGATTCTATTCTTTGTGTTGCTATTGGATCAAGTGCAGATGTTGGCTCATCTAAAAGTAATACTTCAGGTTCAATAGCTAGAGATCTTGCAATACACAACCTTTGCTGTTGCCCTCCTGAAAGCGAATAAGCATTTTTATCAAGTTCATGCTTTACCTCATCCCATAGTGCTGCTTCTTTTAAAGTCTTTTCAACAATTTTATTTATTTTACTTTTATCTTTTACCCCATGGATTTTTAATCCAAAAGCTATGTTTTCATAAATGCTCATTGGAAACGGAACAGGCCTTTGAAAGACCATACCAACTTTCTTTCTCAAAACTGTTAAATCATCTACATCTTTATAAACGTCTTTTCCATCAATTAAAAGTGATCCTTCAACTTTAAATCCTGGAATTTCATCATTTATCCTATTTATACTCCTTAAAAGAGTTGATTTTCCACAACCTGAAGGTCCTATTATCGCAGTAATTTTATTTATATAAACTGGAAAAGTCACATTATTAACAACCTTTTTTTCTCCATAATATGCTCCAAAATTTTTAAATTCAATTATTTCCATTACTAATACCTCCTATTTTATAAGCAATCAAGTAAATAACCAAAATCAAAATTAGAAGAAATGCTGCTGTTCCACTTGTCATCCACATTGATTCTTTTCCATATGCAGAAATTAGATAGTATATATGAGTTGGCAATGTCATTACTGGAGAAAAAATATTTTTTGGCATACTAGTAGCATAAAAAACAGATCCTGTTACCAACACTGGTGCAGTTTCTCCTAAAGTTCGCCCAAGTCCTAATAAAACACCCGTAGTAATTCTTGATTTTGATGCTTTTAATAACACTTTAAAAATAGTTTCGTTTCTTTTTGCACCTAATGCATATGCAGATTCTTTAAGTTCTTTTGGTAAACTTGCCATAGCTTCTTTTGTTGAATTTGAAATTATTGGTAAAGTCATTATAGAAAGTGTAAGAGATGCTGACAATATTGAAGTTCCAAATCCCAAAGCAATTGAAAACATAGCATATCCAAATAAACCATAAACTATAGATGGCATTCCACTTAACCCAGTAACTGCTAATTCTACTATTTTTGATATCTTCTTATCTTTATACTCTGCTAAAAATATGCCAGTAAAAATTCCTAACGGAACTGAAAAAATAACACTTGTAATAATAATATAAATACTGCCAACTATTGCTGGAAATATTCCACCTTGCCTCATGCCATTTTCTGGATACTTTGTAAAAAAATCTAAAGAAAAATATTTTATTCCATTTGCTAAAACTTCTATAATTATAAACACAATAAAAACTACTACTATATATGACAAAATCTTTAAGATAATTTTTGCAAATTTATCCATATGTTTTCCAGCTCCTTAACTTTGATAAATAAGTTAAACATAAAGAAATTACTAATAAAATTAAACCAGCTAGGAATAATGAATGATAATGCATACTTCCGACTCCAGCCTCACCAATTTCACTAGCTATAGCTGCCGTTAAAGGTTTTATAGGATCAAAAAATGAAGTTGGAATCATTGCTGCTCCTCCTCCAACCAATAAAACCACCATTGTTTCTCCTATTATCCTATTAATTGTTAAAATTGTTGAGTTAATTAATCCAGAACGTGATGCCAAAGTTGTAATTTTTAATGTAGTAATAAATTTAGAAACTCCTAAAGAAAGTGAACTTTCAATTAATTCTTTTGGAACACTATCTAAAGAATCTGTCATAAGCGAAACAGAATAAGGAAGTGAAAGCAAAGAAAGGCCAATAACTGCTAGAAGAAAATTCTCAGTAGACCATACACCAAAATTCAAAAATATTGGCGAAATATAAAATACCAAAAACATTCCAATTATAACAGATGGAATTCCAGACAAAATACTAATAATAAATTTAATGAATCTCTTTTCAAAACCATTTGAATAAGTATGAAGATAAAATGCTATAAAATAACCAATTGGAATAGTAATAATTGATGAAACTAATGTTACAAGTAAAGTATCAGCAATTAGTGCTAACATACCAAATTCAGGAGGATCATATGTTGGATACCAATAAACGCTCATCAACGGTTTTAACTTTAGTTCAACAATTGCTGGCAATGCTTCTTTAAATATAAATACTATCAAGAGAAAAAGCGCTGTGATGGACAACAGCGCAAAAAAGTATATTAAAAACATCTGAAAATAATACTTAAAAGTCCTCATTTATTTACCCCCTAAAATCCATATGCAGAAACATATCCTGCTTTTTCTACTAAATCTTGTCCTTTTTTAGAAACTGCAAAATTAACATATTTCTTTATGAGATCATCAACTAGGTATCCGTTTGATGCATCAACAAACATGTACAATGGCCTTGAAATTGGATAGGTTCCTTCTAAAATATTTCTTTTAGTTGGTAATACACCATCAACTTTTAAAACTTTAACATCTTCTGTAACATATCCAATTCCAGTATAGGCAATTGCATATGGATTATTTTTTACAGATTCAATTTCAAATTGAGTACTTTCAACCATCCTAACCCATGGAGCCATTTTTTCCTTATTCAAAACTTTATTTTCGAATGTTTCAAAAGTTCCAGATGCCGTATTTCTTGAATAAATTACTATTTGCTTTTTAGGTAAATTTGGATCAACTTGACTCCAGTATCTTATTTTTCCAGTGTATATATCTTTCAAAGTATCTATTGATATATTTTCTATTCCAAGATTTTTATTTACAATTACTGCTATACCGTCATAACCAACAATAATAGGTACAAAATATTTTTTCATACTATGCATTTTTTCAATTTCACTTTCTTTTAACCATCTACTTGAATTTGCAATATCTGCTGTCTCGTTAAAGAGGGCTGCAATCCCAGTCGATGAACCTGCTCCTTCAAGTGTTATCTCCATATCTGGATACATCTTTTTTAACTCTTCTATCCAAAGTTGAGCAACTGGGAAAATAGTGTTTGAACCCTTGATTACCAAAGTTCTTGAAAATGCGAAAAACACCAACAATAACGCAAAAATGACAAAAATCTTTCTCATAAGAAACACCTCCTGGTTTTTGGTCTCCAGGAGTATTATCTAAAATATACATTTTACTTTTTTTTAGAAATATTAAGAAATGTTAAGAGATAAAGGAGAGATTTATTAAGGATGGTATAAAAAGTAAATGAAAGCCTATAAATACTGCTGAACTTTCCTAAAGTTAAAGTGCAAATAAATACCAAAAGTTTAAATTGCTCATAAATAAGCAGTCAATTATTCTCTGATTTTGCAAATAAAACTGTAGCAATGTAAACTGCTATAAAAAGTTAAAAATCAAAATCATAAGTACCACTTTCTTAACATTTTTTGAATTTTTTCAAAACCTTTATATGGTTGATATTTTACGTTAATTTCAAACTTTCCTCTAAAAAATACCGGTTTTAAGTGTGAAAATGTTTCAAAACTATATCTACCATGATACCTTCCTATTCCACTTGTTTTTATTCCTCCAAAAGGAAAACTTTCTGGGACAAAATGAGAAATTGTGTCATTTACACTTATCCCACCAGCTTGAATTTTATTAATAACATTTTTAACAAAAGCTTTGTTATTCGAAAATACATAAAGAGACAAAGGATATGGATTTTTACTAATTATTTCAAATATATCTTTTTCATCTTTAAATGTAATTATAGGCAAAATAGGACCAAATATTTCTTCACTCATTAATGAATCGTTTATTTTCACATCATCTACAATAGTAGGTTCAAACTTTCTTTCATATACTTTCCCTCCAAAAATTACTCTTCCTTTTGTATTATTTAACAAATTTTTTAGTCTTTTTACATGCCTGTCATTAATTATACAAGCCATCTTACTTTGAAAATCTTCGAAATATTTAATTAACCTTTCAACTAGTTGCTCCTTAATACTTTCTTCAACTATTAAGTAATCAGGAGAAATACATGTTTGCCCTGCATTTAATAATTTTCCCCAAGCAATTCTTTTAGCTGAAAGTTCTAAATCACAAGTTGAATCTACAATAGTTGGATTTTTTCCCCCAAGCTCAAGTGTTACTGGAATTAGCCTTTCAGATGCTTTTTTCATTACATATTTTCCAACACCTGGACTCCCCGTAAAAAATATATAATCAAAATCTTGATCTAAAAGTTTTTTAGAAATTTCTGCATCTCCTGTAACTACTTTTATATAATCTTCTGAAAAATACTTTGTTATCATTTTTTCTAAAACTTTAGTAACATTTTCTGAATATTCAGAAGGTTTTAAAACAGCACAATTTCCAGCTGCAATAGCTCCAACTAAAGGAGTTAGGGTTAAATTTACAGGATAATTCCAAGGCGAAATAATTAAAGTTACACCGTATGGTTCAGGAATTAAAAAACCTTTTCCAGATTTATTCTCAATACCAACTTTTACTCTTTTAGGTTTTGAAAGTTTTTTTAAATTCTTAATAAAATATTTTATTTCTCTATAAACAATAAATATTTCTGTCAAAAAAGATTCCTCTTTTGATTTATTTAAATCAAGAAAAAGAGCACTATATAAATCTTCTTCAAACTCTTCCAATGCATGTTTTAAAATTTTTAATTGATTAATCCTAAACTCTAAATCATATGTTTTTCCAGTACTGAAAAATTCTTTTAAAGAATTTATCAACTGTTCCACTCCTTTCTTAGCAAACCCATAACAATTACATTATAATATTTACCATTTCTAAATATCTCCTCTCTTAAAGCCCCTTCTATTTTAAATCCTACTTTTTCATAACTTCTTATTGCTCTTTCATTGAATGAAAATACCTCTAACTTTACTTTATTAATATTCATTTCGTTAAAAATAAAATTGACTAATACTCTCATAGCATCTGTTCCATATCCTTTATTCCAATATGGTTTTCCCAAAAAAATACCAACTTCAGCAACTGAGTTTTTCCAATCAACTTTGTTTATACCACAACCTCCAATGTATTTCCCATCTTCAATCCTTTCAATAGCAAAAGAATATTCTCCTCTTCCAAATGGGTTTAAACTGTTATACCATTTTTCTTCATCATCAACCCTTAATGGAAACGGAATTCCAGGGATCAAATATTTTTTAACCTCTGGATCATTTACAAATTTCCTTGCTATTTCCAAGTCATTTTTTTCATACGCCCTTAACCTAACTAATTTTCCATTGTACATTTTAATCCCCCCTTCTTTCTTAACTTAATTATATCAAAAAGAAAGAATAAAAAAGATAATTAACTGTAAATTGCTTTCAAAAAGACACAAACAGTTTATTCTAATTTTGGTTCATAATATAAATTGTTTATAATATAAATAGTTTATATATTAAACCATATTAGGAGGTGCTATTTTGAATAAAGAAGATATCTTGAAAACAATCTTCTCACTAGTAGTAAATTTTGTCAATTTTTTTCATTCAAACAAAGTATTTTCAAAAATGACTACAAATGAATTTTATGTATTTGTTTTTATTGCCTTAAATAACAACGTTACAATGAAAGAATGTTCTCAAAAACTAAATCTTTCAAAAAGTACTATAACAGTCATTATTGACAAATTAGAACAAGAAAATCTTGTCAAAAGAATAAGGTCTAGAAAAGACAGAAGAAAAATATTCTTAATTTTAACAAAAAAAGGCGAAAACATTTTTAATAAATTTTTGGAAGATTTTAATAAAATTGTCGACTATACCATTTCTAAAATTCCTGATAATGAACTTCAAATTATTAACAAAGGCTTTGAATACTTTATTAAAAATTTAGGAGGTGAGAAAAAATGATATTAATTACTGGTGGTTCAGGACATTTAGGCAATGTTCTTATCCGAAAGCTTTTAAAAATGGATGAACAAGTTGTAACACTTGTTCATCCAAGTGACAAATGTGAAAGTTTGAGAGGATTAAATGTAAAAATAGTAAAAGGTGATGTAAGAGATTATACACTAGTTGAAAAACTATCAAAAGATGCTGACATAATTATTCATCTTGCTGCACTTATATCAATACTTCCCTGGAAGAAAAAAGCTGTTTACTCAGTAAATATAGACGGGACTAAAAACATACTAAAAGTTTGTAAAAAGTTAAATAAAAAACTAATTTATATTAGCTCAGTTCACGCATTTGAAGAGCCAAAGCCTGGAACTGTTATAGATGAAAACACTAATATCGATCCTTCAAAAACTTCTGGAGTATATGGCAAATCAAAAGCATTTGCAGCACTTGAAGTTCTTAACGCAATAAAATCAGGTTTAGACATTACCACCGTATGCCCAACTGGTATTATTGGTCCATTTGATTTTAAACCATCTGAAATGGGAATAATGTTTTTAAAATATTTAACAAACAAACTCAAATACATTATTGATGGAAGTTTTGATTTTGTAGATGTAAGAGACGTTGCAGATGGAATTATTAAACTTATTTACCTTGATAAAAGAGCTAATTTTTATATACTTTCAAACAAAACTTTTAAAATGACTGAACTTATACATCTTTTAAATGAAATCACCGGGAAAAACATAAAACCAAAAGTTATAAATACAAATTTTGCATATTTTTTATCATTATTTTCAACAACTTTTGGGTATCTTGTAAATAAAAAACCACTATTTACTCCTTACTCAATACATACGTTAACAAGAAACTATACATTTTCACATGAAAAAGCTACAAAAGAAATAAATTATAATCCAAGAGATATAAAAATAACTCTTTACGATACATTGGAATGGCTTTCAAATTACTTTTTAAAAGAGAAATTAATAAATCCTCTCAATTTGCACTCTATCAAGTAAATTTAAAACATCGTCCTTTTTACATAACTCGGTTCCAGGAGTCATAACTGCTGCATTTCCTGCTGCATTTGCCCACTTAAAGGCTTCATATCTACCTTTTTCTCTCATTAAAACATAAGCTGCTAAAAATGAATCTCCGGCCCCTACTGCACTCTTTACTGGAACATCAATAGGTTTTGCAAAATATCCTTCATCATTTGCCAATAATAAAGATCCTTTTGATCCTAAAGTTAGTAATATTTCTTTAAGATTATACTCCAAAATCAATTTTTTACCTTGTTCTATAAAATCTTCAAACTTTTCTATTTTCTTACCAACAAGCCTTTCAAACTCATGTTGATTAGGTTTTATTACATCAGGACCACCCAATAACCCTGATTTTAACTTTTCACCATCTGCATCAAAATAAACATATACTCCCCATTGTTTTAGTGCAAAAATTATTCCTGTGTAAAAATCAGGAGAAACTCCAGTTGGAAGACTTCCAGAAATTACAATAATATCTTCTTTTCTAACTATAGCATTTAAAACTTCTAAAACTGTTTCTAGCTTTTTTCTCGAAACTTTTTTAGTTGGAACGCTTATTCTAAACTGTCCACTATTTGTTTCTAAAATAATATTTGTTCTTGTTTCTACACTAACCCTTATCGTCGTATATATAACGCCTTCCATATCAAGCATTTCTTCAATTTTTCTTCCAGTATCACCACCTAAAAGAGAAATAGCTACTGAAATCCCACCAAGCTCTTTAATAACCCTTGATACATCTATTCCTTTTCCTGCAGGATAATCCACTACTTTTTTTGCTCTGATTGTGTCATCAAGCTTTAAATCATCTACATAAATATACCTATCAAGGCACGGATTCATTGTAAGTGTAAATATCATATATATTACCTCCTTTAATCTTTTAATTAATTTTAACATAAAAAATAAAAAAAGGTGCCTGGCATTTTACAGGCACCTTTTCAATATATAAACTCTTTAAATTACCAATCCACCATCTATACCAATTACTTGCCCTGTAATATATGAAGATTCATCTGAAGCTAAGAATAAATAGAGATTTGCAACTTCTTCAGGTTCACCCATTCTCTTTAATGGAATTTTTTCATTCAAAGCGTTAATTATTTTTTCAGGAACTTTTTCAGTCATAGGAGTTTTTATAAATCCTGGAGCAACGGCATTTACTCTAATTTGGGCACCTTTTCTTGCAAGCTCTTTTGCCCAAGTTTTAGTCATACCAATTACACCTGCTTTTGTTGCGGAATAATTTGTCTGGCCTATATTTCCAAAAACTCCAACTATTGAAGATGTATTAATAATACTTCCTTTACCTGCTTTAATCATAAAAGGTGCAACTGCTTGCGTCATATTAAATACACCTTTTAGATTAACATTAATTACTGCATCCCAATCTTCTTCCTTCATTTTTAACAAAAGAGCATCCCTCGTTATTCCTGCATTATTTACTAAAACGTCAATTTTACCATATTTACTAGCAACTTCTTCAACAACCTCATTTATTCTCTTTCTATCTGTAACATCCAAAACATAAGTATCAATAACTCCAGGACCAGGATTTTCTTCTTTTAATACTTTTAAATTTTCTTCGGACATATCACACGCAATGATTGTAGCACCTTCTTTTGAAAATAACAATGCAGCTGCCTTTCCTATCCCACTTGCTGCTCCGGTTATAATACAAACTTTATCTTTCAATCTCATATAAAAACCCCCTTTTTGTTGATAAAATTAGACTCATTTAACTTTTTCAATTATAATTATACTATTATTATTGCATTTTAACAACCTTTATTAAAAAATAATTTTTAAAATAAAAAGAAATAAAAAAACTAATAATGAAAATGTAATAAAATATGTATCAATTTTCTTCCATTTTAAAACATAATAACTACTTCTTTCAAAAACTCCATATTTTCTAGCTTGAAGTGCTATTGAAATTTCTTCTGCCTTTCTGATTGCAGAGATTAGCAATGGTATAATTATAGCCACGATACCCTGAACTTTATACCTTATCCCAGGTTGATCGAACTTTGCCCCTCTTGCAATTTGAGCTTTAATAATCCTATCAACTTCATCAAATAGAATTGGTATAAATCTAAAAGAAATAGTCATGATCATACTAAAGTCTTCTCTATATCTTTTTTTCACACCAAAGTATTTCAATAAATCAGCCAAACCTCTGGCAATAAGTAGCGGAGAAGTTGTGTATGTAAGAAACGATGCAAACAAAACTACAAAAATTAATCTCAATGCAATAAAAGCCGCAGTTTCAATACCACTTACAAAATACTGTATAACAGTTGCAAAAGCTATTAAAAACCACATATTCTTAACTGATCTAAGATAGATCTTTATTGAAATCTTTGACAACTTTACTATTACCATAAACAAAAGAAATAACCATATATAATCATATAAACTACTAACTGACAAAACTGTTGCTATAAAAAGAAATGAAGATACAATTTTTGATCTTGGATCTAGAGAATGAATAACTGAGTCTGTAGGAACATACCTTCCAAAAGCAAATTTCATAACTTACCCCCTGTTAAAAAATATGGAATTTCAAAAATAATGGAGCCAAAATTAAAGAAATTACAGACATAATTTTTATAAGTATATCCAAACTTGGTCCTACTGTATCTTTTAAAGGATCTCCTACTGTATCACCTATGACTAATGCACTATGTTCATTACTACCTTTACTAGTTCCAGGAATTTTACCTTGCTCAAGATGTTTTTTAGCATTATCCCAAGCGCCACCAGCATTTGCAGTAAATAACGCTAACATTATACCACTTAAAGTAGTTCCTACCAACACTCCTCCAACAAATTCTGTACCTAAGAAAAAACCTGAAACTATTGGTGTAAATACTGCAATAAAAACTGGCTTAGACATTTGTTTTATAGCACCTGATGCACTAATTCTTATACATTTTTCATAATCAGGTTTTTGAGTCCCTTTTAAAATACCTGGCTTTTCTTTAACTTGATTTCTAATTTCATCAACCATTAAAGCAGCCGTCTTTACTACCGATTCTATTAAAATCCCACTAAACATGTATGGAAGTGCAGCACCTATTATTGCTCCAGATAGTGTTTTTGCATTTATTATATTCAAATTAAGAAAATCAAATATATTTTTCACTGACATCCCTGGTGAAGTCTGTGAAAAAACATAAGATGCAAATAAAGATAATGCTGCAAGTGCTGCAGAACCAATTGCAAAACCTTTTCCAATTGCAGCAGTAGTATTACCAACCATATCAAGTTTATCAGTTATTTCCCTAACTTCTGGTTCAAGTTTTGCCATTTCACTTATTCCACCTGCATTATCTGCAATAGGGCCGTATGAATCAACGGAAACAGATGTTGCAACAAATGACAGCATACCAATTGAAGCCATTGCTACTCCATATAAACCTGAAAAATAATCGGCTAATAAGATTGAAATAAACAAAAATATAGAAGGAATAAAGACACTTTTCATTCCTAATGCCATGCCACTACTAATTACTATTGCTGTTCCTTCTTTTGATTTATAACTTAACTCTCTAGTTGGTCTAAACTCATCAGATGTATAATATTCTGCAAGAAGACCAATAATAATACCTGAAAAGATCCCCAAAATTGAAGAAACATAAGGTGAAAATTTTCCAAATCTAAACCCAAATTTTTCAAGACCATCTACATTTCCAAAAAATATATTTGTCATTAAAAAATTCCCAGCCAGACTTAAAAAAGCTGATAACATAAGTGCAGTATTCAAATCTTTGTGTGGCTTTCCAGAGCCTTTTTTAAATATTATATAATAAATACCTATAATACTTCCTATTAAACCTATTATTGTATACAAAAAAGGATAAAAAATTAACTTTTTTGCAGTTTCATAATATATCCCACCAGAAAGTGCAAAGATATATGAAGCTAAAACTATCGCTGAAAGTATAGACCCTACATAACTTTCAAGTAAATCTGCACCAAGTCCTGCAACATCTCCAACGTTATCTCCAACGTTATCTGCAATTGTTGCAGGGTTTCTAGGATCATCTTCAGGAAGTTTTAATTCAGTTTTTCCAACCAAATCTGCCGCCATATCTGCTGCCTTTGTATACACACCTCCACCTACCCTATCAAACATTGCAATTATTGAGCAGCCCAAAGAATACCCAGAAACTGTCATTGCAAACGGAATAAAATTTATACCAAGATAATTTTCTACAATTACTAAATATTCTTTTTTTAACTGATATCCAAAAATTAAAAAAACTAATCCCAATCCAAGGAGAGCAAATGAACTTACAGAAAGCCCCATAACTGAACCACCTTGAAAAGCTACTTTTAATGTCTTATCTATGTCTTTTGTTAGACGAGCAGTGTTTGAAACTCTTACATTTGCACGCGTTGCTATTTTCATACCAATATAACCTGCTATCGAACTCATTAGAGCACCTATTAAGAATGAAACTGAAACATACCATTCAGTCAATAATCCAAGGATTATTGCAATTGGAACAGATATTTTAAAAACAACTTTGTATTCATGGGAAATAAATGCATCAGCACCTTCTCTTATAGCTTTTGCTATTTCTATCATTTCTTTAGTACCTTCTGGCTTTTTTGTTACACTCCAAAAGTTTAACAAAGCAAAAAATACACCGACAATAGGTAATAATAAATATATAAACATATCATCACCCCCTCAATCTTTGTGAAAATTCTAACTTAAATTTATAATGTAAAAGTTCTTTAAACATTTTATTATCACCTTTTGTTAACAGAATTATAACATTTTTTTGTTCCAAAAACATGCAAAAGTATTTCCATTTTGTTAAAAAATATGATATAATGTTTCAAGAAGATATCAGTTAACATTTAAAATCGAGAGGAGGTTAATTTTATGGGAAAGAGAAGGATCATGGTTATTGATGATCAGCCTGAGATATTAGAACTTATTAGCTTTACACTTGAAAAAGAAGGATATGAGGTTGTTCCTGTTGAAGATGCCGAAAAAGCTTTAGAAGAAATAAAAGACAAAGAAATTGATATGTTTTTAGTTGATATTATGTTACCTGGAATGGATGGATTTGAATTTGTCAGAAATATTAGAAGTCAAGAAAAATATAAATCTACACCTGTAATTTTTCTAAGTGCTAAAGGTGAAGAATTCGACAAAGTATTAGGCTTGGAACTTGGCGCAGATGATTATATAACTAAACCATTTAGTATAAGAGAATTACTTGCCCGTATAAAAGCAGTCTTCAGAAGAATGCAACTTTCCACTCAAGTTAAAGAAGAAAAACCTAAAAAAATTGTTGCAAAAGATCTCGAAATAGATGTGGACAAATATGAAGTTAAAATTAAAGGTAAAAAAGTAAACCTTACTCCTCTTGAATTCGATCTTTTAAGATTTTTAGCTGAAAATGAGGGTAAAGTTTTCTCAAGAAATGTACTACTCGATAAATTATGGGGTTATGACTACTTTGGCGATACAAGAACAGTTGATGTACATATAAGAAGACTTAGAACAAAAATAGAAGAAGATCCTTCTAATCCAAAATATATTGTAACTGTTAGAGGGAAAGGGTACAAGTTTAGAGATCCTGGAAAGGAAGAATAATGACATGTTTCTTGAAGTTTCAACAATACTTATAACAATAATCTTATTAATAATAATTGCCTATTTTAGAAAAAAATTATCAAAAATGAAAATTTACAAAGAAGCTTTAAATAAATTAGCACAGTTAATAGAGGAGGAAAAAGATTCTCCTCCTCTTTATATTGCAGAAAAAATAAGAAAAAAAATTACAAAACTTGAGGAAGAAAATTATGACCTTGAATTATCTTTAAAAAACCATTTAACCATACTCAATAACATAGTTGATCCTATTATAATTACTAAAAAGGATGGAACTATTACTTTCGCCAATAATGAAGCACGTAAAATTACTAGACCCGGGATTGAAGAAAGGAAAGTTTATGAAGTTTTTGAAGATTATTATGTCAATCAAATGTTTGATGAAACCATTAATAATAAAAGCTTAACTTCTGGAGAAATAAACATATTTGTTAATGGTGAAAAAAAATATTATGAAGTGAAAATTGTACCTGTTACCTTAGAACAAAATAATGAAAGGTTTATTATAGTATTGCATGATGTAACACAAGAACGCGTACTTGAAAATGTTAGAAAAGAATTCATATCCAATGTATCACATGAACTTAGAACACCTCTTACTTCTATACATGGTTATGCTGAAGCTTTACTTGAAGATGATCTCGAAGATAAAGAACTAATCAGAAAGTTCCTATCAATTATAGAATCTGAGGCTGCAAGAATGACCAGGCTTATAAACGATCTTTTAGATCTAGAAAAACTTGAATCAGGAAACACACAATTTGTTTTCGAAAAAATAAATTTTACCGAAGTTTTAGAACATGTTAGAAATATAATTGAGCCGCTTGCAAAAGATTATCAAGTAGAAGTTGAATTTGTTTATCCTGACGAGTTATATTTAGTTGGTGACAAGGATAGGTTAACTCAAATGACATTAAATTTAGTTGATAATGCAATCAAATATACTTCATTAAAAGAAAAAGGCGAAAAGAAAGTCACTGTTGAAGCTTGGAAAGAAAATAACTCTATTAAATTGGTAGTGAAAGATACAGGAGTTGGTATTCCTGAAAAAGCTCAAAAGAAATTATTTGAAAGATTTTATAGAGTTGACAAAGCAAGGAGTAGAAAAATGGGTGGAACAGGTTTAGGACTTTCAATCGTTAAAACAATAGTTGAAAAACACAATGGAGTCATTGAATTTACAAGTAAAGAAGGTGTTGGAACAAAATTTGTAGTCACACTACCAATCAACAGGGAGGAAGATAACAATGAGACCGTATGATGTAATTTTAAAAAAACGTAATGGTGGTAAATTAACAAAAGAAGAAATTGAATATATGATAATGGGTTATGTAAATGGGGAAATTCCAGATTATCAAATGTCAGCTTTTTTAATGGCAATTTACTTTAGGCACCTTGACAATGACGAAAGAGCTATTTTTACAGAAATAATGGCAAAATCCGGTGATATGCTTGATCTTTCTCCAATAAAGGGAGTTAAAGTTGACAAACATTCAACTGGTGGTGTTGGTGATAAAACAACATTGGTTGTTGCACCGATTGTAGCATCGTTAGGAATTCCTGTTGCAAAAATGTCAGGGAGAGCGTTAGGTCACACAGGTGGAACCATTGACAAACTAGAATCAATTCCAGGTTTTAAAACTTCATTAAGTCTTGAAAAATTCTTTGAGAATGTAAATAAATATAAAATTGCGGTTGTAGGACAAACTGCAAATTTAGCACCTGCAGATAAGAAAATATATGCTCTGCGTGACGCTACTGCAACTGTCGATGAAATTTCGCTGATCGCATCAAGTATTATGAGCAAAAAACTTGCAGGTGGTGCTGATGCCTTTGTTTTAGACGTAAAAGTAGGTAGTGGAGCTTTTATGAAGGACATTAGTTCGGCAAAAGAACTTGCAAGCGCAATGGTTGAAATAGCAAAATCTCATAACAAAACTGCTGTTGCAGTTTTAACAAATATGGATGAACCACTTGGAACCTTTGCAGGAAATTCTCTTGAAGTATTAGAAGCAATTAATACTTTAAAAGGACAAGGTGATGAAAAATTTAGAACTCTTTGCTTAACACTTTCTGCCTGGATGTGCCATTTAGCTGGCCTTGGATCATATGAAAAATGTTTTGAGCTTTCTAAAGAAGCTCTAGATACGGGCAAAGCACTTGAAAAATTTAGAGAGTTTGTTAAAGCACAAGAAGGAAATGAAATGGTTGTAGAATCTCCTGAAAAGATATTACCGATCTCCAATAAAATAGTTGAATTCAAAGCATCCGAGGATGGATATATTTCAAGCATTGATACTGAAAAAGTTGGAATTGCTTGTAATTATTTAGGTGCGGGTAGAGTCAAAAAAGAAGATAATATTGATCATTCTGTTGGATTAGAATTCTTGAAAAAAATTGGCGACAAAGTAAAAAATGGAGATACACTGGTAAGGCTTTATGTAAGTGAAAAAAGTAATATTGATGAAGCTATGAACTTACTCAAACAAGCTTACAATATATCTTCTACAAAAACAAATCCTTTGGAAATTATTTTAGACATAGTAAAGTGAGGTGTCTTTTTGAAA
This sequence comes from Thermosipho sp. (in: thermotogales), assembly GCF_020054775.1. Taxonomy (NCBI): domain Bacteria; kingdom Thermotogati; phylum Thermotogota; class Thermotogae; order Thermotogales; family Fervidobacteriaceae; genus Thermosipho; species Thermosipho sp. (in: thermotogales). The sequence goes on from NZ_JAIHAP010000007.1 coordinate 39,947, forward strand.
AAGTTAATTCTTATTCTTCAAATTTTTATTTTTAGCGGGCTATTTTTCGCTAATTCCTTGTTGTTTCAAAACAAAGCTTATTTTTTCCCCGACAAATGGATTGATGAAAAAATTTTAAAAGATATTGGATTTAAATATGTTAAAAATGAAAAAATCTTTATGGTATTTAATGATGATCTTTTTATTGGAAAAGATGGTACATTTACCATAAATTTTGATGGTGAGTATAAAAATGCTTTTAAGATAGAAAATAACGAACTTTATTTAAATATTGACTTCTTAAAAGAATATCTAAATCTTTCGGTTATTAAAAAGGACAATCTCTTTATATATTATGATACTTTACCATTACTAAAAAGTGTCGAATTTAAAGATAATAATCTAACATTTTTCTTTTCTAAAGAAATAACAAAAGAGTTTATTAATCTATTGGTTGACAACAGAGATTTGACAATAGAATTAAAACCGATTAATGGTAATCCTGTGATAATAGGTAATGTTAGTTTTCAAAAAAATGAAAATTCATTCTTATTTTTCATTTTAAACAATAGGCTTAAACCTGTACCAATTATTTCTTTTCAAAAAAATATTGTCAAAATTGTTCTTAATTTTACTGAAGATGATAGAAAAACGTTAAAGGATGGACTTGAATGGGAAAGAAAAATTGAAGTTTTTAATGAAAAAAAATATTTAATAAATTATCTACACATAGATCCAAAAAAAGTAGAAATACTTCCAATCATTTCAAGCAATGGCATAGGCACCAGACAAGACTTGAGAGAAATGCTTAAAAACAATAATTGCATTGCAGGTATAAATGCAAACTATTTTGATCCATCTACTAATATACCAATTGACTTAGTTATAAAAGATGGTAAACTTTTATCGGACAAATACGGATTGAGGCCTGTATTTATAGTAACATATTCAAACGAAGTATTTATAAAAAGAATTAACTTAGAGGTAAATATTTATCTTGATGATCTTCTATTTCTCGTAAAGGGTGTAAATACAAATGCAAAGGGTGAAGTTTTGCTATATACAGATGAATATGCATTAAAAATTCCTAAAGATGACGATAAAAATTATTTTGTAATATCCAACAATCAAATAATTTCAAAAGAATACGTTGAAAAAGTCCCAAAAGACTCGATGGTTCTTTTAATAACAAAAAAGTACGATAAATATCTTAAAAATATAGAAGTGGGTTCAAAGGTGAATTTAACAATTAATTCTGATTTTCCATTCCCTATTAAGCATGCAATAGGTGCCGGCCCTTTGCTAATCGAAAATGGGAAAAAATTAATAGACAGTGACGAAGAAAAATTGAGATATGGTAATGGTCTTGCACTATCAAAGACCAGTAGAACTATTATTGCAATTACAAAGGAAGGTAAAGTTGATTTTATTGTAATTGAAGGATATAATGATTCACCTGGAATGAATTATGATATAGCAACAGAATTTTTACTTGAAAAAGGATATTTTTATGCTATGATGCTAGATGGTGGTGGATCAAGTGCTATGGTAATACAGGACGAAGTTGTAAATCAAGATGGTACTATTCAACGTGGTATACCAGTTGGATTGGGTGTAAAATAAAAAATTTGGAGGTGCCTGTTGTGGATTTAAGAACTTTTATCAGAGATATTCCTGATTTTCCAGAAAAAGGAATTATATTTAGAGATATTACACCATTGCTCAAGGATAAAGAGGCTTTTAAACATGCTATTGATATGCTCGCTGAAAAATTATCCGAAATTGATTTTGACTTAATAGTTGCCCCAGAAGCTCGTGGATTTATTTTTGGTGGTGCATTATCTTACAAATTAAATAAAGGATTTATTCCTGTAAGAAAACCTGGAAAATTACCATATGAAGTAATATCTGAAAAATATACCCTTGAATATGGAGAAGCAGAACTTCAAATGCATGTTGATAGCATAAATAAAGGACAAAAAGTTATAATTTTCGATGATGTTCTTGCAACAGGTGGTACAGCAAAAGCATTAAAAAAACTTGTTGAAAAAGCAGGTGGAGAAGTAGTTGCAATGTCATTTTTAATTGAACTTAGTTATCTTAACCCTAGAGATATATTAAAAGATGAAAATATTATATCATTAATAATCCTTTAAATAAAATTGTTAAAGATAAAGGGGTGTGTAAAATGCTAAAATTTGATTTTACAAATTTATTTAGCAATAAAGTTCCCAATAATATTACACTTGATGAAGTAAAATCATACGAAAATAAAATAAATCAAATCATAAAGGAAATAGATACTAACCGCCCTGGTTTTGTTGAAACTATTTTTTCAAGAAAATGGATAGATTCTGTTTTAGATTTAAAAGATACTATTTTTCAGTTTGATAATTTAGTAGTTCTTGGTATTGGAGGTTCAGCTTTAGGGAATATTGCTCTTCAAAATACATTGAAACCTCTTAACTGGAACTTTCTTTCTAAAGAAGAAAGAAACAGAAAGTTAAGAATTTTCGTGATAGATAATGTTGATCCGGATTTTGTTGCTTCCATTTTAGATACAATAGATATAAGAAAGACATTGTTTAATGTTATTTCAAAATCTGGAAGTACTGCTGAAGCAATGTCAAATTATCTAATTGCTCGTGGAATTATTGAAACATATGGTCTCGATCCAAAAAAACATCTTATCTTTACTACCGATCCAGAAAAAGGAGTTTTAAGAAAAATTGCTAATGAAGAAAACATAAAAACTTTAGAAATACCACAAAATGTTGGCGGCCGTTTCAGTGTTTTAACACCAGTTGGTCTTTTATCAGCATATGCAGCAGGTATAAACATAGAAGCCTTATATGATGGAGCAAAAATTGCCTATTCAAGGTTCTTAAAACCACTATTTGAAAATCCTGCAGCTTTAATAGCAATCACACACTATTTATATTACAATAAAGGAAGAAATATCTCCGTTATGATGGCTTATTCAAATAGGCTCTATCACCTTGCTGATTGGTATAGGCAGCTATGGGCAGAAAGCCTTGGGAAAAAGCTTGATAAAGATGGAAATATAGTTAATGTAGGACAAACACCTGTTAAAGCACTCGGAGCTGTTGATCAGCATTCACAGGTCCAATTGTATAACGAAGGTCCAGATGATAAAATTATTACTTTCTTAAAAACTGAAAAATTTAATAGAGATATTAAAATACCAAATGTTCATGAGGAAGAAGCTCTTTCTTACTTACAGGGAAAATACCTCTCTGAATTGTTAAATAACGAACAACTTGGAACTGAAAGTGCAATTTTAGAACATGGTAAGCCATCATTAAAAATAACATTCCCTGTTATTGATGAGGTACATGTTGGTGAATTTTTTATGCATTATGAACTTGCAACTGCAATTGCTGGTGAATTGTTTAATATAAATCCTTATGATCAACCTGGCGTTGAACTTGGTAAAAAAATAACATATGCTCTTATGGGAAGACCAGGTTATGATGACCATAAAATAAACATTGAGGAAAAAAGGATTGAATTGTAATGAATTATATTGAAATTTTATCAAATATTTTTTCTCCAATAAATATTTATGAATCAGATGACTTTGTTACTATCGTAATTGAAAATGATGAAAATCTTGAAGAAAAAATTAAAAAAACTCCTAAAAACATGTTACCCGAAAAAACTCTTAGAATTATTACCAAAGAAGAGTTAGAAAATAATGCAATTAAAGATTTAGGAGTGAAGCTAATTTGAAATTAATATTATGTGTAACTGGCAAAATTGGAACAGGAAAATCCACTGTATCAAAATTTTTTAAAGAAAAAGGTTTTGAATATATAAATATGGACGAGTTAGGAAAAATTGCCTTTGAATACGAAAAAGACAAAATCTTAGAAGTTTTTAATACATTAGAGAGAAACAAAATTAGAGATATTGTATTTCAAGATCAAAAAATGCTCAAAAAATTAGAAAAAATTTTACATCCAAAAATGTTAGAAATACTTGAACAAATGACTGCCAAAGAAAATTATTATGCAATTGAAGCAGCTATAAAAAGAAGATTAAAAATAAAATGTGATTTTACAATTACAGTAAAATGTAGTTTAGATACAATTTTAAAAAGGGTTTCTGAAAGAGGACTTTCTCAAAAAGATATAGAAAACATATTAAAAAACCAAATGGACATACTTGATGAGGGAATTATTATAAATAATGACGGAACAATCAAAGAACTTTATGAAAAACTTGAAAAAATCTATACTTTTATTATGAAAAGTGCCTCTTTTTAAAAGAGGCACTTTTTTTAATTATTTTTCATCTTTTTTAAAAATTTTTGTTTATACATAAGTTTATCTGCATATTCAATCGCTTCTAAAATGTCATTAAAACCTTCTGGAATTATAGAAATTCCCCATGAAAACTTCGTCTTGATCAAACTTTCCAACCTATTTATTACACACTTTGCATCCATAGTATTTAAAAACAAGACAAACTCGTCACCACCCCATCTAATTATAAAATCACCTTTTCTTATCAACTCTTTAATAACTAAAACAAACTCTCTTAGCAATTTATCACCTGCAAAATGTCCAAGTTTATCATTCGTCTCTTTTAAACCATCAATATCTATAAACACAATACTTGCTTTTTTGTTGGTTCTTTTAATTTCATAAAATTTTTTTTGTAAAATTTCTATTCCAGCTTTCCTTGTTAAAGCACCTGTTAATTCATCATATAACGAATTTTCCTTTACTTCTTCAAATTTTTTAACATTTCTGTAGTGAATTTCTGCAATCGTCAAAATGTATTTTAAAAGACTTTCTTCAAACTGACTGATTTTATTATAATACAATCTAAAAATTATATTATCAAGTTTGTAATCTTTATTTTTGCCGCTAATTGTCCCAAACGATGCTATTAATTTATCACTATCAAAAATCTCTACAGCATTTACTGATGGAATAATATTAAACAAAGTTCTAGCCATTTTATAAAAAAATTCTTTTTTTTCAATTGTTCCAATTATATCAATAACAGAAATCGAAAATAATGGGAATAACGCCTTTTCCTTCAATGTATCACTGGCTTCAAAAATAACATCTGAAATCTTTTCCATATTCTCACCTTATTATACAATTTTTTATTATTTTTCACTTATATTATCGTTTAAAAAGATTTATTCTTTAATTTTTCTCTGATATTAAATAATTCATCTCTTAATCTTGCCGCATCCTCATACCTTAACTCTGATGCTGCCTTATACATTTCTTCTTCAAGCAATGCAATATACTCTTCAATTGATAGAGATTCTTTTAATTCAAATATTGTTTTAATTTCTTCTTTTTCCTCATCTTCATCTGTCATAAACTGCTTAAATATCTCTTCATCAAGTGGTTTAATTATAGTTTTTGGAGTAATACCATGCTTCTTGTTATACTCAATCTGAATTTTCCTTCTTCTATTTGTTTCATCAATTGCTTTTTTCATAGCCGGTGTTATTTTATCAGCATACATAATTACTTTACCATTTATATTTCTGGCAACCCTGCCAATAATCTGTATTAATGTAGTTTCGCTTCTCAAAAATCCCTCAGTATCACTATCTAATATTGCTACTAATGAAACTTCTGGTAAATCCAATCCTTCTCTTAACAAATTTACACCAACAACTACTTCTACATCTCCTCTTCTAAGTTTTTTTAATACTTCAACACGTTCTATAGTATCAAGTTCAGAATGAATGTACAAAGCCTTAATACCCATCTCTATTAAATATTCTGCTAATTTTTCAGCAGTTTTTTTAGTAAGAACTGTAACTAATGCACGTTCGTTTCGCTTTCTTATTTTGGCAATTTCATTAACAAGATCATCTATTTGATTTTGAGTAGGTCTTACTTCAACCTCAGGATCAACAAGTCCTGTTGGCCTTATTATTTGTTCTACAACTTGCTGAGAATTATTAATTTCAAAATCGCCTGGTGTTGCTGAAACAAAAATAACATTTTTAACCTTATTCCAAAATTCCTCAAATTTCAGTGGCCTATTATCATAAGCGCATGGAAGTCTAAAACCATATTCTACCAAGTTTTTCTTTCTTGAAAAATCTCCTCTATACATTGCTCTAAGCTGGGGAATAGTTATATGTGACTCATCTATAAATACTAGATAATCATCTCCAAAATAATCTAAAAGACTGTATGGTGGATCTCCAGGATTTCTACCATCAAAATGTCTTGAATAGTTTTCTATACCTGAACAATATCCAAGTGCTGTAAGAAGTTCAATATCATTCATTGTTCTTTGTTTCAATCTTTCAGCCTCTAGGTGCTTTCCTTGCTTTTTAAAATATTCTAACTGTTCTTCTAATTCTTTTAAAATTGACTTGACTGCTCTTTTTATTTTTTCTTCTGTCGTAATAAATTCTTTTGTAGGATAGATAACTACCCTGTCAAGCTTTTCTAAAATTTTCCTGTTCAATGGATCAAAAGTATAGATCGAGTCTATTTCATCACCAAAAAGTTCAATTCTTATTCCTTCATCTTGATATCTAGGATATATTTCTATAACATCGCCTTTAACTCTAAAAGTCCCTCCAAGTGCAACTTCTTCTTTCCTTTCATAACCAATTCTAGCTAAATGTGTTAAAAATCCTTCTAAATCAATTTCTTGTCCTACAGATAAAACAAAATTTAAATCACTAAAATCTTTAGGATCTCCACAATTGTATATTGCTGAAACACTTGCCACAACAATAACATCTTTCCTAGTCATAATTGACTTTATTGCACTAATTCTCATTTTTTCAATTACCTCATTAATGTCTGCATTTTTTTCAATATACAAATCTCTTGTTGGAATATATGCCTCTGGTTGATAATAATCATAGTAACTTACAAAAAATTCAACTTTATTCTCTGGAAAAAAAGATTTAAACTCAGAATATAATTGAGCAGCTAAAGTTTTATTAGGCGAAATTATAAGAGTTGGCTTGCCAACTTTCTCAACAACCTTGGCCATTGTAAATGTTTTTCCACTTCCTGTGACACCTAATAAAGTTTGTATTCTATATCCTTTTTGTAAACCTTCAACTAATTTTTTAATTGCCTCAGGTTGATCTCCTGACGGTGAAAAATCCGAATAGACCTTAAACATTATCAATCCTCCTCGGTTTTACATAAATTGTTTTATAATTACTGTACAATACAAGGCCAGGTTTTAATCCCTTAGTTTTTCTAACATATTTTACTTTTGTATAGTCAACTGGAACCTTTCCTGAATTTTTACCTTTACTATACCCAGCTGCAAGCTCTGCAGCAAATCTTATAACTTCTTCGTCTATATCCTTTCCATTGTTCTTCAACACAACATGTGATCCAGGCATTTCATGAACATGAAACCATAAATCTTCATCATTTGCCTTACGAACAAGTTCATCATTTTGTTTGTTATTTTTCCCAATATATATTACAAACCCATTATGCTCTACCTTTCTTGGTTCTGATTTGATAACTTTTTTACTTCTACCTTTCTTATCTTTTATTAACCCCATATTTTGCATTTCAAACTTTATCTCTTCTATTTCTTCCTCACTTTCAGCATCTTCAATTGTGTACCAAATTTGATATAGGTAGTCTAGTTCGTCTTCTAATACTTTCTTTCTTTCTAAAAGACCTTTCAACTTGTTTTTCATTTTATTGTATTTTTTAAAGTAATAATTTGCATTTTCTAGTGGTTCTTTATTAGAATCTAGAGGAACCTCAATATTTTCATCATTTTCCCAATCATATAAAACTACTTTGTTCATCTTTTCATCAATTTGATAAAAATAAGCCTTTAAAAGCTCTCCATATTTTTTATACAAATCGTAATTTTTATTTTTTTCAATTTCACTATTAATCTTATCTAATGTATTTTCCAACTTGCTTATATATTTCACTAATACATCTTCCAAAGCCTTTTTCTTTTGATATATTAAGCTCTTTTTTTCATTCCAACTAAAAAACAAATTAATTGCTTCATCTGGCTTTGAAAATTTTCTAAATTTTTCAGCTAAATGATTTAAAGAAAATGCAGAAATTTCAAATGGTTTATTATTCTCAAAATAAACATACATATTTTTCTCGCTAAATTCCTGAATAATTTCCTTCAAAAATTTTTCTAATTTATCATCCCATTTAATAACTTCATCTTCACCTAAACCTGCTCTAAACAACAATTCTCTAGCAGTTACTTTAGAAAATCCCTGAATATTTTTATAAATCAACTCTAAAGCCTTGTCACTTTCATTAATAGTTTTAAGCTTTTTAATTTGATCTACATCAAGCGGATTAATTTTATTTGAACTGAAAATTTTAAATTGTTCTCCTGGAAAAATATTTCTAAATCTATTTTTTATTCGTTTATAGGCATCCAAAATTATCCCATTTTCTACAAAAATTATATTTGAATGTTTTCCCATTATATCAATATAAATTTCATAATTATGTTTATTTCCAACATCATCAACTTTATAAACTTCAAACTTATAAGTCCTTTCCAATCCAATTTGCTCAATATTTTTTATCACACCACCTCTAACTTTACTTCTTAAATACTCAACAAAATAATGACTTTTGGTGTTTAAAGGTAAATTTCTTTTTTCAAAAGTTATATAAGAATAACTTGGATTAAGTGAAATTTTTAAATCAAAACTTTGAAAACTAAAATAGATTATCTTATTAAAGATATAAAAATTTCTAATATGTGCATTAAGCAAATATGGTTTTGAATATTCTAAAAATTGCCTCATAACAAACCCATCGTATGGCATTTTATCTACCTCCTATACCTAAGTATATCATAAAAAAAATGCGGCCCATAATGGGCCGCAAGAAATTAATTACTTTTTAATTATTCTTTTCCTTCAAACCAGTATGCGTAATAATCATCACCTGGTCTCATTGCATTTGGATACCAACCTTTGAGCCATTTCCTGTGAACCCTAACTCCAATTGGTTGATAAAGTGGTACACTAATTGCATACTTTACAACAAATTTTTGAACTTGTGCATATAACTCCGCCCTTTTTGCTGCATCTGTTTCAGCTGCTGCTTGTTCAATTAATTCATCCAAGCTCTTTCCACCAAGTTCTTCCATAGGTGTACTTACAAATTCTCTGAATTTTGCTCCTTGTCTTGAACTGTAGTCACCTTTTGAATCATAATATGTAAATATGAAGTTATCTGGGTCTGGGAAGTCTGCAAGCCATCCAAGAATGAATATTGGAAGCTCACCACGTTTTGTTGCATCTAAGAATGTTGGCCATTGCAAACCAACAACATCAACCTTAATCTTTGGTGATAACATTTCAAGATACATCTTTACCATTTCTGCTGTTCTTTGTCTTGCTTCGTTTCCTAAGTTATATGCAACTGAGAATTTGAATCCTTTTTTCCATGCTTCTCCGTTCCATGCTTGCATTAATTCTTGTCTTGCTTTAAAGAGATTGAAATCATACAATGGAAGTGAAGGATCAAATCCAAGAAGACCTTCTGGCAATGCTGTTGGTACTCTCTTACCAAATCCTTTTAATACCTCATTAATAAGTGCGTCGTAGTTAATTACGTGTGCAATAGCTTTTCTTGCGTGAACATCACTGAAGAAATCCAATGGAATTCCATTTCCATCAAGCTTTCCACTACCAACGTACTTGCTTCCTTCTTTAATTGTCCAGTTAAATCCAAGAACTGTAACTGACAATGTTGGTAATCCTTCTATTATTTCAATATCTGGATTTCCTCTTACTTGGTCAAGATATTGTGTTGGAATATATGCAATATCTGCATCACCTTTTTCAAGCATTGCTTTTCTGGTTGAATATTCATCAATACCCCATATAATTACTCTCTTAATCTTTGCAGGTTCTCTCCAATAATTTTCATTTGCTTCAAGTATTACTTTTTGTTGTGCTCTATCCCATTCTACAAATTTGTATGGACCTGTACCGTTCATTTGTGTGAATAATGGTGATTCTTCCTTTCCTTGATCATGCCATTTCCACCATGTGGTTGGTTGCCCATCCCAAAGTCCTATTTCAATACACCATTCTTTATCAAGTATTGCTCCCCAACTTCCACCTTGTGCAATTACGTTCAAGAATGGTGCATATGGTCTTGCAAGATGAAATACAACATTGTCTCCGTCTACTTCAATTGCTTTGTCAACTGCATCATACACTTGTTTAAATACTTCTTCTGCTCCAGGTACTGGATTTCCTTCTTCATCAAACAATTCATCCCATGATTTTCCTGTTAAGTCTTCAACAAACATTGTAACATCCCATGTTCCAAAAATTGAATACCAAAGCATCCATACTGGTCCCCCAGATGGATTGTAAAGAAGTGCTCTTTCAAAACTGTATTCAACATCTTCTGGAGTTAAATCATTTCCATTATGAAATTTAACTCCTTTTCTGATTGGAAATACGTATGTTTTTCCACCATCTCTTATGAGTCCATTTTCAACTGTTGGAACTTCTGTTGCAAGCCTTGGTTCAAATTCGTTCAAGCTGGAACCTTTATATTGTATAAGGTTCTCATATACTTGATAAATAACCTCACCACTAGCTGTATCGTATGCAAGATGTGGGTCAAGAGTATCTGGCTCACCAATAGTTGCGTCTACCAAAGTGTTTGGGTCGGCAGCAAATAATACTACCGCAAATACTACCATCAAAAATGCTAAAAGTTTTTTCACAAAAATCCCCCCTCTTCTGGAGTAATGTAATGGTTCGTAATTATTATACCACATATTTTACAAAAAAATCAACTCTTTTACATTTCATAAAAATATATATTAAATATTATAGCTATTTAATAAAAAATTTAGCACTTGGAATGTATATTCTTAACCTTGTCCACGGAGTAATAATCTCCTTATAATTATTGTAAAATTCTAATTTTTCATTTTTAATTATATTACAAATTAACCTTCCAATTGAATCAGAACAATTTTCAACTATTTCAATTTCTTTATTTTTGAACGTTACATTATTTGGAACTAATTCTCCAAAATTTTTATAAGTATACTTATAGCTTCCAAATTTAAACATTGCTTCATCAAACAAAGTTGTTTTTTTATCTATTAAAAATGACATTATCATATATAAACTACTTAAGTCAATTGGAATATCATATGCATAGCTAAAATCTAAAGTTATATGTTTGATATCATCATTTTTTGCAATATTTTCAAATTCTTCAAAAATTTCTGAAAATTTATCTCCCAAAAAATTAAACGAGAAAATTTTTATATCAGCAAAATCATTTGATTTTTTTTCTATCAAAACTGGTTCTTTTCTAATAAACTCTTCATACGGAATCGTTTCAACAATTGTTTTTTCGCTCTTTCCTAAATATTCGTATTCAACCTCAATTCTCTTTTTCCTTAAAAATTCTCCTAAAAATGGAAAAATATATCTTGAAAAAAATTGTTTATTCTCATTAAAAATATTTTTTTCTAAATAAAAATCTGATAGGTATTCGATCAAATTCCTGTTATTAATTTTACTAACCACTGCTCCTTCCTCAATACTACATGAAGAATTAATAACCACAAATTTTCCATCAACAAATCTAATTTCAAATGGTAGAACATAAGTAGATTTATTAGATTCAGGCAATAGCACATATACCCCAGGATATTTTGAAATTTCTTTAACTAGGATCTTATAAAACTCGTATTTATTCATCCACCTACTGATTTTGATATCTTTAAAATTAATTACCCTCTCATCATCAATATAATGTAATTTAAGTTTGGAATTAATAAGCTCAATTTCCTTGTTCAAAGTTTTGGGCAAAAATTTCTGATATTTAAAAACATAGGGAGAAATAACTATAAAAATCACAACACCCAAAACAAAAAATAGCGTAAAGTTAATAAATTTCTTAATCATTTTTTAATTCACCCCCATAAAAAATATACACCAAATTCTTGATTTTAAAAAATTTTTATGGTATTATTTTTTTGCATGGGTGCGTAGCTCAGTGGGAGAGCGCTTCCTTCACACGGAAGAGGCCGCAGGTTCAATCCCTGCCGCACCCACCAAAAAAATAAATGAAGGGCCTTAAAAGGCCCTATTTTTGTGGTAAAATATTTAAAGAGGTGTAAAACATGGAAAAATACTTAATTTATATTTTAGGCACATTACTTGCAACAATTGGATTAATCTTTTTAAGTTTTTACATAGCTATTTTCTTTTTTTCGCCTGTAATAGAAAATATTTTTTCTATCAATATGAATATTTCATCAGCATTGCTAATAATAGCGATATCTTTCACGCTCAATGGCTTTTTTATAGGCTTCTATTCAATTTCTAAAGATTCATGGGAATATGCTAATGTATGGATAATAATTTCCTTTTTACTATCATTTATATCATTTCTCTTTCAATTATACAAATTAGCATCTCTAGGCCCAACCTGGTTGGGTTTAGAATTTTTTGGAATTAACGGCAATAAAATTGAGACTATGTACATTGGTATGATGCTTTTCCTAATAAATCTTGCCATATTAGTTATTTGTGGAATACTTGTTTTCAGCAGGTTTAGAGGTGAAGAATGAAAGTTTTAGGAGTTGTAGTTGAATATAATCCTTTCCATAATGGCCATCTCTATCATTTAAAATCTGCTAAAAAGCTAGTAAAACCTGATTTTACAATTGCGGTTATGAGTGGAAATTTTTGCCAAAGAGGAGAGCCGGCTATTGTTAACAAATTTGCAAGAGCTAAAATGGCTCTTTTAAATGGTATTGATGTAGTATTTGAAATTCCAACTGTCTATGCATTACAAGATGCAGGTGGCTTTGCATTTGGTTCAGTTGGCTTAATGCATAAACTTGGTCTTGTTACAGATATTGTATTTGGAAGCGAAAGTGCTGATATTTCATTTCTTGAAAAGATCTCCAAAATCTTATATGAAAATTCAAAAGAGTTTGATTACCTAATAAAAAGAGAACTAAAAAAAGGTTTGTCATATCCAAACGCAAGAAAATTTGCACTTCAAAAATTTTTGAAGACTGATTTAGATACTATTAAAAAGCTAGAAAACTCAAATGATATTCTAGGAATCGAATACATCAAAGCAATTTTTAAATATAACAGCAACATTAAGTATCATGTTATTAAACGTGTTGGTGCAAAATACAATGAGCAAAATTTATCTGGGAAATTTTCTTCAGCTACTGCAATTAGAAATGCTATAAAGTTTGAAAAAAACATTAAAGAATATGTTCCTGAAAGTACTTATTTAATTTTAAAAGATGAATTTGAAAAAGGGAGAGGTCCAGTCTTTTTGGAAAATTTAGAACAATTTATACTCTCTGAATTTAGATTAAAGGCAAGAGAAAATTTAGAAAATATATATGGTTTTAGTGAAGGTTTAGACAAAAGATTTATTGATAGTGCAAATATTTCAACCAATCTTAAAGAATTCATTGAAAATATAAAAGCAAAAAGATTTACATTCTCAAGAATAAGAAGGTTGATATTCCATGCGATCTTTAATTTTGAAAAAAACTATATGGAATTTTCAAATAAACTAGGACCTCAATATGCAAGAGTTCTCGGATTTTCAAAAAAAGGTCAAGAATTTTTATCATATGCAAAGAAAAAATCAACAATTCCAATTATCACAAATCCTTCACTCAAAAACAAAATACTAAAAGATGTTTTAAAAAACAGTGAAAGAAAATGGGATTTTAACATAAGCTTATACAACTGGCAATTTGAAAAAGATATACTTGCAAGTAATATCTATACTTTATTTTATCCTAACTCTTCTCAAAGAAAATCTGGTATGGATTTTAGAAAGCCAATAATAATTGAGGGATAATATGAATAAAATTTTAATAGTTCCATCTGAAAAAGATTGCAATATTGAAGGATATTTTTACATTCCTTCCTATGATGTTTTTCCATATGAAAATCTTGAAAATTCATGGTTTGTAAGATCAAAAAGAATATACTCTTTATATCTTGCCCTAAATAATAAGCTAAACGGGGTAGCTACGTTGTATTCTGTAACAAGATTTATAATGCCTCCCTCAATTTTAAAAAAATATGTCATTGAATTAAAAGTTGGTGATATATTTGAATCACCTGAAGAATTATTTTCAAAGCTTGGTTATGAAAGA